>CAYXVA010000194.1:0-3843 GCA_964467975.1 uncultured Oscillospiraceae bacterium
CAGGTCCGTCGCGCGGTCCGCGAGTATGTGCACGCCGAGAATCTCGCCGTACTTCGCGCCGGCTATGACCTTGATTATGCCGTTCGTCGCGCCGACGACGAGGCTCTTGCCGTTCGCGCTCGTCGGGAAGCGGCCGACCCTGTACTCGATGCCGAGCTCGCGGCAGCGCTCCTCGGTGAGGCCGACGCAGGCAAACTCCGGGCCAACGTAGGCGCAGCTCGGGCTCGCGTCGGGGTTGAACACGGCGTTTCCGCCCATCGCGTTTTCGGCCGCGGCCTCGCCCATCGTCATCGCCGCGTGGGCGAGCATGAGCTTGCCGTTGCAGTCGCCGATGGCGTAGACACCGGGGACGTTTGTCTCGAGCTTGTCGTTCGTCTGGATATAGCCCTTCTCGACGGCGATACCGGCCTTGTCTAGGGCAAGGGAGGCCGTGTTCGGGCCGCGGCCCACGCTGACGAGGACCTTTTCCGCGGAAATGACGCGCTCGCCGGACGGCGTCTTGACCTTCACATCCGCGCCGGAGGCCGTGTCGGTCACGGCGACAACGGAGGAGTCGGTCAATATCTCCATGCCGGCGGCCTCGAGCTGGGCCTGCACCATACCGGTCAGCTCGGCGTCCATGAGCGGGAGCAGCTTGGGCAGCATCTCGACGACCGTGACCTTCGTGCCGAAGCGCTGATACACGCTTCCGAGCTCGATGCCTATGACGCCGCCGCCAATCACGAGCAGGCTCTCCGGTATGTGGTCGAGCGTGAGCGCGCCGGTGGAGTCTATGTAGGCCTTGGAGTCCTTCACGCCGGGGATGCCGGGGATTATCGGGTAGGAGCCCGTGGCGATGATTACCTTGTCCGCCGTGAGGCTCTTGCCGCCCACGCTGACGGTCTTGGGGCCGGTGAACTGCGCCTCGCCCTCGACCACGGTTATCTTGTTCGCGCGCATGAGGGCGCGGACGCCGCCGGTGAGCTTGTCGCTGACGCTCTGGCGGTTGGCCTGGACCTTCGCCCAGTCAACGGCCACGTCGCGGCCCAGGATGCCTATGTTCTCCGAGTGCGTTGCGAGCTCATAGACCTCGGCGGAGTGCAGCAGCGCCTTTGTGGGCATGCAGCCGCGGTTGAGGCAGGTGCCGCCTATCTTGTTCTTTTCGACGAGCGTGACCTTCGCGCCGAGCTGAGAAGCCCGTATCGCCGCGACATAGCCGCCCGGGCCGCCGCCGAGGACGAGCACGCTGTTCGCCTCGGCCTGTGCCGGTTTCTCCGCCGCCTCGGTGGCTGCGCCGGCAGGAGCAGCATCGGGGACGGCCTCGCCCGCCGCGCCGATTACCGCGATTTTCTCGAGGCACTTCGCCGTGCCGCCCGCGGGGACGTATATCTTCAAGAGCGTGCCGGAGGCGGACGCCTCTATCGTGTTAGTGAGTTTGTCGGTCTCTACCTCGAAGAGGGGCTCCCCCTCCTTGACCTCGTCGCCCTCGTTTTTCAGCCACTGGCTGACGGTGCCTTCGGTCATGGTGAGGCCCAGCTTGGGCATTACTATTTCCTTCATACCGTCCTCCTTACGCAAGCAGCAGCGCGGGCTTCTCCATCAGCTTTTTGACACGCTGCAGGAACTGCGCCGCAACGGAGCCATCGACCACGCGATGGTCGGCGGTGAGCGAGAGGTTCATGATGGGTCTGACGCATATCTCGCCGTCGACAACCACGACCTTGTCCTCCATCGTGTTCACGCCGAGAATCGCGACCTCGGGCTGGTTGATGATCGGCGAGAAGCTCTCGATGCCGTACATGCCGAGGTTCGTTATCGTGAACGTGCCGCCGGTGAGTCTGTCCATGGGCAGGCCGCCCTCGCGCGCGAGCTTCGCGAGCTCCTTGACCTCCGCGGAGATTTCCGTGAGGCTCTTCTTGTCCGCGTCCGGGACGTTGGGAACAACCAGGCCGTTATCCAGCGCCACGGCGACGCCCATGTTGACGTAGTGCTTGTAGATTATCTTGTTGTCCTCAACCGAGCAGTTGAGCAGCGGGAACTCGGTCAGCGCGACGGCGACGACCTTGACGAGGATGTCGGTGTAGCTGACCTTGATATCCTCGCTCTTGAGCTGGTCGCGCAGCTTTTTCAGTTCGGTCATGTCCACGCCCAGGTTGAAGGTGACGGTCGGGCTGGTCATGTGCGAGTTTTGCATATTGCGCGCGATGGCCTTGCGCATGCCGTTCATGGGCACTACTTCCTCGCGCGGGCCTTCCTCCGACGGGGCGCTGCCGCCCTTCTGCACGGCGGCCAAAATGTCGGCGGCGAGGACGCGGCCGTGCGCGGGGACGTCCTTGAGGTCGACGCCGATGTCCGCGGCGACCTTCGCGGCGAGCGGGCTCGCCTTGACCTTCGGCTCTGCGCTCTCTGCCGGAGTGGCGGGAGCGGGAGCGGCGGCGGGCTTATAGTTTTTCACATCTTCCTCGGTTATGCGGCCCTTGGGCCCGGTGCCGGTGACGAGAGATATGTCAATACCCAGGCTCTTTGCGAGCTTCTTCGCCGCAGGGGACGCCAGCACGCGCTCGCCGGGGGCCCTCGCTGGCGCCGGTGCGGCGGAGGGAGCGGCGGGCTCCGCTGCCTCGGCCTTCTGCTCAGCGGGCGCATCCCCTCCCAGGAGTGAGGCGTAGTCCTCGCCCGGCTCGCCTATGACGGCGACCGGCTGCAGGCAGGGCACTTCCGCGCCCTCGGCGGCGACTATCTTCAAAAGGACGCCCGAAGCGGACGCCTCTATCGTATTCGTGAGCTTGTCTGTCTCCACCTCGAAGAGCTTTTCGCCCTCTTTGACGGCGTCGCCCTCATGTTTGAGCCACTTGCTGACCGTGCCCTCGGTCATTGTCAGGCCCAGCTTGGGCATTACTATGACTTTAGCCATTATCTGACCTCCTTACTTTAGCTTATACATACCCAGCTCGGCGGCGCGGGCCAGGATTCTGCGCGGTACGACGCGCCACGGGCCGTCGCGGTTTATTACAAACTTCACCTCGTCGCCCGGCTGTACGCGCACCTCGCGCTCGCCGTCGAGCGCTATCATGCACCGCGTCTCGGCGGTGAAGCAGTATTCGCCGCCCAGCGGTATCCTCTGCGCGTGCGAGACGTGCACCGGCGTTAGCACACCGGCGGCAATCGGCGCGAGCACGCCCTCACCCTCCTTGTCGAGCGAGATGGCGAAGCCGAAGTCGTCCGTGGCCTCGACTATCTCATACGCCCCGGCCACGGCGGAGAAGCCTATCGTCGCCGGGTGGCAGCGCGTGACGGCTATGCGGCGTATGCGCTCCGGGTCCCAGATCGCTTTTGCGCCCGCGTAGAAGTCGTCCGAGACGACGGCGTCTATGAGCGCGATGTCCCGCGCTTCGCCGTTGATGTACACGGTAATCTTCTTGTCGTGTATGCAGCACTCGTACGGGTCTTCCATCAGCGCCGCGGCGGCCGCCGCCATGCCGGCGACGGTGCCCTCCATCATGGCGGGGTAGACGTTGTTCGTGCCCGTCGAGATGCTGAGCATCGGCGTCTCCCCTATCGCCTTGGCCGCGGCGCGGCTCGTCCCGTCGCCGCCGAGCACGACGATACAGCCCACGCCCTGCTCGACCATCATGCGCGCGGCCCGGACGGTGTCATCCATCGTGGCTTCTATCTCAAAGTCAAGCAGGCCGAGCGTGGAGTGCAGCACGCCGTCGTCCTCGAGCGAGTCTTTGACGGCATAGCCTATCATGAAGGTCTCCGGCATGAAAACGGACTCGTCCACACCCATTCCCTGGGCCGCAAGGACTATCCGCTTGCAGATGTTGACCTTCTCGTTGTTGTCTATCGTGGTGGCGTAGGAGACAA
>CAYXVA010000195.1:0-3834 GCA_964467975.1 uncultured Oscillospiraceae bacterium
GAACGCCCGCGTGCTCGCCGAAGCCGGGGGCGCGCAGCTGCTGCTTGAGCCGGACTTCACCGCCGACAGCCTCCTGGGGCTCGTGAGCGAACTGCTGCACCACCCCGAGGAACTCGAGGATATGAGCGGGAAGATGCGCTTGCTCGGAGTGCCCGACGCGACTGACAGGATAGCCGGCATAGTCCTGGAGCTGGCAGATAAGCACGCGGCAAAATAACAAAATGCTCACTTCCCGCATAGTATGGCATGAATCTGCTGTATGGGGGAGAGAATATGAGCGTTTGGCACATAGCCGGCGGAAACCGGCTCTCCGGCAGCATCACAGTCCAGGGTGCGAAAAACGCCGTGCTGCCGATTATGGCTGCGAGCGTGCTCGCGCCCGGTGAGACGGAGCTGCTGAACGTCCCGATGCTCCGGGACGTTGACACAACGATACGTATCCTGCGCGGCCTCGGCTGCTCGGTCGAGCGTGAGGGCGACGTGGTGAATATAGACTCGCGCTCACTTGAGCGCGCAGAGATACCGCATAGGCTTATGCGCGAGCTGCGCAGCTCGGTCATCTTTCTCGGCGCGCTGCTGGCACGTTGCGGGCATGCAAAGCTGAGTATGCCGGGAGGCTGCGAGCTCGGGCCGAGGCCGATAGACCTGCACCTGATGGCCCTCAGGGCGCTCGGCGCAGAGATTGACGAGTGCGGCGGCGAGCTCATATGTTCGGCGCCTAACGGCCTGCACGGCGCCAGCATCGCGCTGCCGATGCCCAGCGTGGGCGCGACAGAGAACGCCATGCTCTGTGCCTGTGCCGCCGAGGGCGAGACGCTTATCATGAACGCCGCGCGCGAGCCTGAGATAATAGAACTGCAAAGCTTTCTGCGCACGCTCGGCGCCGATGTGACCGGTGCGGGCAGCGCTACGGTACATGTGCATGGCCGTGCCCTCAAACCCGGAAGGGTAGGGCACAGGATAATGCCTGACCGCATAGTTTCGGCTACATATCTCGCAGCCTGTGCCGCAACCGGCGGTGATGTTGAGCTGCGAGGAGTGGAGAGCGACCATTTTTCTACGGTTCTGCGCTCGCTTTCTGAATGCGGATGTGATATAATAACTAGCAAACACTGCGTACGCCTGATCTCGAGCGGGAAACTGAAGGCCCCGAAGCCTATCATCACAGGGCCGTACCCCGGTTTCCCTACAGATGCACAGCCGCTGATGCTGGCGGCCTGCCTGAAAGCGAAAGGCACGAGCGTGTTTGTTGAGAACGTGTTTCAAAACCGCTTCCGCTTCGCCGAGGAGCTCCAGCGCCTGGGGGCGAAGATACATACCGAGGGCCGGGTGGCCGTGGTTACCGGAGTTGAGACGCTCCACGGGGCACCGGCTGTCGCCACCGACCTGCGCGGCGGCGCGGCGCTCATCATTGCGGCGCTCTCCGCAGAAGGGGAGAGCGACATACTAGATTCCGGCCACGTGGCACGCGGCTATGAGCGCTTTGACAGCTGCCTGGCCAGTCTCGGGGCCGACATAGAGCTTACGGATTAGGCGAAATGGCGCCCGGCGATGGGCCGGCGCCACAGAGAGGGCGCGGCAGGCTGACCGGAGATGCCGCCCTCGCGGCGAACGGCCGCTTTCTGCGCCCACGAAAGGAGGATAAGATGGCAAAGCTGACGGACCCGCTCAGAAGAAAGAGCTCAAGGAGCGCCGCCGTGATAGGGCCGGCAAAATTCTTGCTCGGATGCGTCGTGCTCATCTTTCTTGTAAGTATATTTTTACAGGTGAATTCCATTCGCGTTACCGGAAATTACCATTATTCAGAGCAGGAGATTATGCAGGCCGCAGGCGTGGAGGAGGGAGACAACCTCTTCTTCATCAACCGCTTTTCCGCGGTGAGCGGCATAATGGCAAAGCTGCCCTACGTCGAGAGCGTGTCCGTTACGACGCAGCTGCCGGGCACGGTCATTTTCGAAGTGACGGAGAGCCAGGCGCTCGCCTGGGTGGAGCTTGAAGGCCAGCGGTGGATTATAGACCGCAACTGCAAAGTGCTCTCCCAGGGGACGGCGGACAGCACCGCCGCGCTGATACACGTGACCGGGGTGACGCCGGTCAACCCGGCGGTGGGCGATACGCTGGTTGTCGAAAGCGACAGCGAGGCCGTGGTCGGGACTCTCTCCGAGCTGCTTGACCAGGTTCAGCGGCGCGGCTTTGCAGGCATGGTGGGCTCAATCGACATGACCGACAGCTCCGCGCCCGTGATGGACTTCCTTTCGCGCTACACGGTGCTCTTCGGCAACGCAGAAACCATCAATTACCAGTTTGGCAAGCTCGTTTCCGCTGTGAGCCAGCTCACGGCCTCCGACAGGGGCACATTGGACCTTTCCGGCGCCGCTGAGGCTGTCGTGTTCACTCCGTTTTAAGCCTTTAGCAGTAAAAAACGACGAAAAAAGTGTTATGGAAACAAAAAATAGTTGACCGGACATGGAAAAAGATATAATATGAGTAGAAGAAGAAATAATACAAGGACGCGGCGGACACCCCCGCGAGGCGTCTCAAAAGATATGAGGGAGGCACCGAATATGTCTTACAAATCCGAAACCGGACCGGAGAACGTTGTCACACTGAAGGTTCTGGGCGTGGGCGGAGCCGGTAATAACGTGGTCAACCGCATGGTCAAGTCCGGCACCCAGGGCGTGGAGTTTATCTCCGTCAACACGGACAAGCAGGCGCTCGCCGTATCCAATGCGGATCAGAAGATCCAGATAGGCGAGAAGCTGACCCACGGCCAGGGCGCGGGCTCCGACCCTGATATGGGCAAAAAGAGCGCAGAGGAGAGCCGCAACGAGATTGCCAAGTCAATCGAGGACGCGGACATGGTGTTTATCACCGCTGGCATGGGCGGTGGTACCGGCACGGGCGCGGCGCCCATCGTCGCAGAGATAGCCCGCGAGGCCGGCGCGCTGACCGTGGGCGTTGTGACCAAGCCCTTTAAGTTTGAGGGCAAGCGCCGCATGGACCAGGCCGAAGAGGGCATAAAGAGCCTACTCGGCAAGGTCGACTCGCTGCTTATCATCCCCAACGACCGCCTCAAGTACGCCACCGACCAGAAGGTCACGCTCGCGAACGCCTTTGAAATAGCCGACGACGTGCTGCGTCAGGCTGTCACCAGCATTTCCGACCTGATAAAGAACACCGGCTTTATAAACCTCGACTTCGCCGACGTCACCACCATCATGAAGGACGCGGGCTTCGCGCACATGGGCGTGGGCCACGCCGTGGGCAAGGGCAAGGCCGAGGAGGCCGCGAAGATGGCCGTTTCCAGCCCGCTCATGGAGACGAGCATCAACGGCGCGCACGGCGTGCTGATAAACGTCACCGGCAGCGAGGACATGGGCCTCGACGACGTCGAAGCCGCCGCCAACCTCGTACAGGAGGCCGCGCACCCCGATGCCAACATCATCTTCGGCGCCACCTTCGACAACTCCCTCGAGGACGAGATACGCGTGATAGTCATCGCCACCGGCTTTGAAGAGGGCCGCCCCGAGACCCCGGCCGAAGCCGCAAAGCAGACCGCGTCCGACTCCGGGCTCTACTCCGCCGCGCAGCAGCAGGCGGCGTCCAACCCGGCTCCCGCAGCCCCGGAGGCCCAGCCCGCCCAGTCCGGCGGGGAGGAGGACCCGTACGACACTATTTTCAAAATATTCCACTCTAACTGATTTTATACTGCATCATATCCAGGGACCGGCCTCCGGCCCCTGGATTTTTTGCCTTTTAATAACTTTAATGCTTTATTTATAGGCTCTATTGTACTAAGTGTGGGTAGTAAAACCAGAACAAAGCCTTGGTAGC
>CAYXVA010000196.1:0-3814 GCA_964467975.1 uncultured Oscillospiraceae bacterium
ATCGCCTGGACGCAGACGCGGTCGAGAGCATACGGCTCTTCTCCGGACACACGGGGCAGGGGGTGACCGTGACCGACGCGGACACCGTTGCAAAAATCTGCGAGGCACTCGACTGTACGCTCAAGCCCGACGGCGTCTCGCTCGGGTACACGGGTTACGCACTGCGCGTCACCGTGACGGAGCGCGGCGGGGATGAGACGGAGTTCATCGTCAACAGCGCGACGCGCGCTAGGCGCGACCCGTTTTTCTACAACACCGTGGAGGGCGAGATAGACTACGACTACCTCCTCGGCCTGATAGAAGGAGAATAAGCGAAATCCCCCGGGAAACCGGGGGATTTCGCTTATTTAAACGTGAGAATGAGCGCGCAGCCAAACTCCCCGCCCGGCGCGAGCTGCGTGACGCCGGGGCGCTCAAACATGCCGCCGTGCTCGGGGTAGCCCGTCCAGGCCTCGATGCAGACGAAGGGGGTGACGCCCGGCGCGCCCCAGAGCAGGACGTAGTTAAAGCCGTGCGTGTCGAGCGTGACGCCGCGTCCGTCCGGCCGCTCGAGCGCAAACCAGCGTGACGCCGGGTGGGAGACACACATGCTGTCGTTGTCGAAAGTGCCGTGCACGACGGGCAAGGCGTCCCTGCCGCCGGGGAGCTCGCTTTTTTCGGCGCGTATGACGCTGCCCTCCGGCGCGATGAAGCCCGGGTGGAAGCCGAACTGGAGCGGCATGGTCTCCGCGCCGGTATTCGTTATCCGGTAGGTGAGCTCGAGCGTATTTGCGCGCAGCTCAAAGCGCGCCGTGAGTGCGAAGGGCCAGGGCCAGCGCGCATCGCCGCCCTCCACCGCGAAGGCAAACGTCAGCGCGTCCTCGTCCTTTGCGGTGAGCGCATGTGCGCTCTCGCGCACAAAGCCGTGCCGGGGCGCAGCATAGGTCACGCCGCCGTGCTCGAATTCGCCGCCGTCCACCGCGCCGCACCAGGGGCAGCAGACCGGCGCGCTGCGCGGCCACTCTTTGCCCGCTTGCCATATGTACTCCGCGCCGCCGTACACCAGTGAACGCAGCTCCGCGCCGCGCCCGTTCACGCGCGCCGTGAGTATGCCGTTGGAGATTGTGTATTCCATCAGACAAAGCACCTCGCAAGATTATAGCAGCTTATGAGCGTTATCACGGCCATTATCACGAGGAACAGCCGGTCGACGCCCCTGTTCGTGAGCTTTGCGCTTATACTCCGGCCAAGTATGCCGCCCAGCACGCCGCCGACGCACATCGCGATGAGCACCAGAGAGTCGAACTCCGGCACTGTGCCGCGTACGAGCGTGTTTATGAAGCTCGCCGCCTGGGAGAAGAGGATGACGTAGAGCGAGTTGAGCGACGCGGTCTTGGAGTCCATCGAGAAAAAGAAGTACAGCACCGCGAGGTTTATCGGCCCGCCACCTATGCCCAGAAACGCGCTCACCAGGCCCAGTGTGAGGCCGATCATGAGGCAGGCTGAGGCGTTTTTCACGTCTTTCGTCTTTATCTTGTCGCGTTTGAGCGTGTAGATGAACACGCCGACCGTGAGCAGTATCATCATCGCCTGCTGCGCTGTGTCCACCGTGACGCCGCCGGAGGCGCGGACTATTTCAAAGAGCTCTTTGCCCAGTATGCCGCCCACGGCCGCGCCGACGGCGAGCAGCGTGCCGCGCCGCTTCTCGACCTTGACCGGGCCGCCGCGCGAGCGCAGCATGCTTGTCGCGGTCATCGCCAACACCGTGCAGCCTGAGAGGAAGCTCACCGTCGCGACGCCCATGCCGGACACCGCGTCGAGCACCGGCTTTATTATGACGCCGCCGCCGACGCCGCTTATGCCGCCGGCGGTCGTCGCCGCGAGGCATATCAGGAAGTATATTATCGCTTGCAGCAAATTATCACCTCAAATGCGCCAAATGCGCCGTATTTGCGTATATTCCATCGCGGCGTAATTGTAAAGTGCGCTCAGCGGTAGATCGCCGTGTTGCGGATAAACGGCGGGAGACACCAGAAGCGCGCAACACTGCATCCGGCAAAGCCGCGAAATTTGCTCCAGCTGTGGTCGCACATGTAGTTCAGGCTCAGCGTGCCGTCCGGCTGTACGCCGAGCTTGTCGCGGTGCAGCCTCAGCGGCCATCGCAGCGCGCCGCAGTGTGGCTCCACCAGTGTCGAGAGCAAGGGCACCACGCTTATCTGGTGCCTGCCCACCCGGTCGAGCTCGGCTATCACGGCGCAGAGTTTCTCAAACGGCTCTATGTGCTCGAGCACGCCGACTGTTATCACTAGGTCAAAACTCGCGTCGGCAAAGGGCAGATGCTCCGCGTCCGCCTGCACAAAGTGTACACCGTCGAGCTCAAGTTCCTGCGGGAGTATGTCCACGCCCCAGAGTTCGTAGCGCGCGTCCCCGGCGAGCTGGCGGAGCACGTCCTTTCCCTGACCGCAGCCGACCTCGAGCACGCGCACCTGCCGCTCCGGCAGCTCCACAAGCCCGAGCAGCTTCTTGAGCCGTCTGCGCCGGAAATACGACGAGGCCCGCCCGGCCCACCAGCGATAGAACGCCGTTTTCCCAAGTATCATAAACCCACCTCCAGTGTCTGTCGAGACACTATTCCAGTAAAGATATTTACTAATGTCAATAGTAAATATCTTTACTGTGTAAAATACATCCGAGGTGGTGCTTATGGAAAAGCCGGAGTATCTGAAGCGTATGCGTGATTTGCGGGAGGACGCGGATTTGACGCAGGCCGCGGTCGCGTCCGAGCTGGGCACGTCGCAGACGATGTACGCGCGCTATGAGCGCGGGGCAAACGAGCTGCCGATACGGCACCTGCTGAAGCTCTGCGAGCTGTATGGCGTCTCCGCCGACTATCTGCTCGGCCGCACGGACGTGAAGTAGACGCGGGCCCCGGGATTTCCGGGGCCCGTTTTTTCACCTAAGCGACACAAAGCGCGTGTCGTATTCGCCGATAAGCGGCAGGCAGTAGCGCCTGAACTCGTCGGTGACGCCGCCGTGGGTTATCCACTCGAGCGGGAAGGTCTTTTCGGCGTTTGCAACCTCGGAGAGCGGGACGAGTATCGTCTCGCTCTTGTACTCGGGTTCGCGCCGGGTTTCAAAGCCGACCATGTAGCCGGTCTGGCCTTCGACCGCGCTCTGCACGGCGACGGCTCCGGTCATCTCGGCCTCGCCGCGGTCGACCTCGCTCATGAGCGCGACGGACACACGCCCCAAAAGGCCCGGCTTTTCACTGCGGGACTTTATCCCGGTCTCGGCCATTATCATGTCGGAGAGCGTCTGCGCCGCGCCGCCGGGCACCTTGTGGCCGAAGCCGTCGACTATGCCGCTATCGGCGACCGGCGCGCCGCCGGCATAGTGTATGCCCTCGCTGACCGTGACGAGCAGTCCGCGGCCCTTCGCCCACTTCTCCTTGACGGCGGCGAGGAACTCGTCCTTATTGAAGTCCGTCTCGGGCAGGTAGACGAGGTGCTCGCAGGGCATGAGGTCGGAAAAGAGTGCGCTAGCGGCGGTTATCCAGCCCGCGTTGCGGCCCATGAGCTCCATGACCACGACGTGTATGGGCAGCGCCGCGGCGTCCTGGGCGAGCTCCAGCGCGCTTGCAGCGGCGTACTTGGCCGCGCTGCCGAAGCCCGGGCAGTGGTCGGTAACGGCGAGGTCGTTGTCTATCGTCTTGGGTATGCCGATAACGCGCAGCTCGTAGCCGCTCTCGACGGCGAGGCGGTACACCTTGTGGCAGGTGTCCATCGAGTCGTTTCCGCCGTTGTAGAAGAAATAGCGGATGTTGAACTTTTTGAAG
>CAYXVA010000197.1:0-3807 GCA_964467975.1 uncultured Oscillospiraceae bacterium
TCAGTGGCTCCAACGTAAGGAAGTTTAGGGATAGCAACGTACGATTAGCGTAAACCCGATTCCAACGCGAGCGCTGTGCGCCGTATTAAGTTAGCACCAAAAGCGAATTTCCTTTCGGGGGTCCGGGGACGCTTTCTTTTTTCAAGATAAAAGAAAGCGCCCCCGGAATTATCAAGATTTAAGTATTGAAAAAAGAAAAAATTTTCTATTTAAAAAAAGGATTTTGCCGTCCCGACGGCGTATTAAGTAAAAGCAAGGGGGTGTGTCCATGTCCTGCCCGCGTGAGAGAAGAGAGCGCGACGAGCTTATACTCGTCTGTGATCGCGGCGTGCGCGCCGCCGGCAGCAAGGGCCGGAGAGAACCCGAGCCCGAGTGCGAACTGCGTACCTGTTTCCAGCGCGACGTAGACCGGATAACGCACTGCAAGGCTTTCCGCAGGCTCAAGCACAAGACCCAGGTCTTTCTACAACCCGAGGGCGACCACTACCGCACGCGATTGACCCACACGCTCGAGGTCGCGCGCATAGCCCGCACCATATCCCGAGCGCTGCGCCTGAACGAGGATTTGACCGAGGCGATAGCCCTCGGCCACGATTTGGGCCACACGCCCTTCGGCCACGCCGGAGAGCGGGCGCTCAATGAGATTTTTCCCGGCGGCTTCCGCCACTACGAGCAGAGCCTGCGCGTGGTTGACCGCCTCGAAAAGGACGGCCGCGGCCTCAACCTCTGCGAGGAGACGCGGATTGGCATCCTCAACCACACAACCGGCACCCCGCGCGGCAGCCTCGAGGCCGACGTGGTGAGGCTCTCCGACCGCATCGCATACATAAACCATGACCTGGACGACGCCGAGCGCGCCGGGCTCCTCGTCCCAGGCGACGAGCCCGCAATCGTCCGCGAGCGCCTCGGCACACGCAACAGCCAGCGCATAAATTCCATCGTAACGGACGTCATAGAGACCAGCGCCGGGCTCGACGTCATATGCATGTCGAACGACGTCACAGAGGCCGTGCAGGAGTTTACGGACTTCATGTACTCCGAGGTCTACAAAAACCCGGTCGCCAAGGGCGAGGAGAGCAAGGTCGGCAACATGCTGCTGGGGATATGGGAATATTATGTCAACCATCCCGACGCGCTCCCGGAGGACTACCGGCGCATAGCGGACGCCGACGGGCTTGAGCGCGCGGCGACCGACTACGTCTCCGGTATGACGGACAAATATGTCATAGACGTGTACATGGATTTGTTTATACCACGCTCGTGGCAGGTGAGATGACCTGGAGGTGATAGCTTGCCGTTTTCCGCGGATTTTCTGCAGGAGGTCTCCGAGCGAAACCCGATTGAGGAGGTTGTGGGCGAGTATGTCGCCCTGACTAAGCGCTCAGGCCAGAACCTGTTCGGGCTGTGCCCCTTCCACAGCGAAAAGACCCCGAGCTTTTCGGTCTCGCCGAGTAAGCAGATTTACCACTGCTTCGGCTGCGGAAAGGGCGGCAGCGTTATCAATTTCATCATGGAGATAGAGCGCTTGAGCTTCCCGGAGGCGGTGGAGTTCTTGGCCCGGCGCGCGGGTATGGCGATACCCGAGGAGGATCATGACCCGAACCGGGGCCGCCGCGAGCGGCTTTTAAAGCTCAACCGCGAGGCGGCGCGCTTTTTCTACGACCAGCTTTCGACTCCGGCGGGCGAGGCCGCGATAAGATACATGCAAAAGCGGCAGATATCCAGGCGTATAGCGACCAATTTCGGCCTGGGCTACGCTCCGGACGAATGGGAGAGCCTTACGCACGAGATGAAGCAGCGCGGCTACTCCGAGCGCGACCTCGTGGACGCCGGGCTCGCAAAGCGCGGCAAGCGCGGAGGTGTGTACGACGCCTTCCGCGGCAGGCTCATGTTCCCGGTCATAGACATGCGCGGGAACGTGGTCGCGTTTTCCGGGAGGGTGCTCGGCGACGGCGGACCCAAGTATTTGAACAGCTCGGATACGCCGGTTTTTAGCAAAAGCCACAATCTATTTGGCCTGAATCTGGCTAAAAAGTCGAAAAGCGGGTACATTATCCTCGTCGAGGGCAATATTGACGTCGTCTCACTGCACCAGGCGGGCTTTGACTGCGCCGTTGCCTCGCTGGGCACCTCGCTGACAAGCGAGCAGGCGAATTTGCTCTCGCGCGTGACGAAGCAGGTGGTGATATGCTACGACGCCGACGCGGCCGGGAAGAAGGCCGCGCAGCGGGCGATACCGCTGCTCGAGCGCGTGGGCCTGGCCGTGCGCGTCGTGACGGTGCCGGAGGGCAAGGACCCCGACGAGTTCATAAAGGCCAAGGGCCCCGAGGCCTTCCGCGCGCTCATTGAGGACAGCGAAAACGGCATCGAGTACAGGCTGCAGGCGGCAGCCGCGGACTGCGACCTGGAGACCGACGCCGGGAAGGTCGCATACCTTAAAAACGCGGCCGAGGTGCTCGCGACGCTCGCCGACCCCGTCTCGCGCGAGGTCTATGCCATGCGTGTGGCCGGTCAGTGCTCCGTGCGCGTGGAGGCCGTGCGTGACGCCGTGAAGCAGGTCTCGTCACGCCGCGCAAGGCGGGAAAAGCGGACATTTGAGCGCGAAAACACCCGCCCTGAGCGGAATATGCAGCCGCAAGGGCTGAAGATTCGCTTTGAAAACCCCGCCTCGTCGAAGGCCGAGATGGGCGTTATAAATCTGCTCTATCAGTCGCCGGAGCTCTTCAAAAACGGCGCAGGGCTGTCGGCGGAGGACTTCTCCTCGCCGGAGCTGGGGCACATCTACTCCGCCATGCTCGAGCTCAGCAGCGCCGGACTGGATGCGGGCGCGGCCGAGCTGGCCTCGCGCCTGACGCCGGATGAGATGAGCCTTTTCACAAGCATCATACAGGAGCCCGTTTCGCTGCCGAACGCACAGCGGGCGCTTGATGATTACATAAGCAAAATCAACAGCTTCAGCCGGCCGCAAAAGCAAGACGATTTGCGCGCCATGGCCGAAGAGCTCAAGAAAACCAAGGGTTACGGAGGATAACAATGTCGGAGATAAAGGAAAAAGGCAAGGACAAAGCGGTTACGGATGTCAAACTGCCGGGAGAGCCGGCTCAGGCGAAGCCGCGCGCGCGCAAAAAATCTGCCGAAAAGGCCGACACGGCCGGCCAGGCTGCGGCGGAGACCATGCCCGACGACCCCGAGGCCGCGGTAAAGCTCAAGGCCGAGAAGCTCAACGCCCTCATTGAAAAAGGCAAGAAGGCGGGCAAACTCACGAGCAAAGAGCTCATGGACACTCTTGACGATCTCAAGATGGAGCCCGACGAGCTCGACAAGTTTTACGACAAGCTCGAGGACCTGGGCATTGACACCGCCGGAGAGGACATTCTCCCGCCGCTCGACGACGACGCGCTTCCCGCCATTGAGGAACTGCAGGAGATAGAGGAAGTCACCGAGGAGGAGATAGCCAACGACACCGATGCGCTGGCGGATACCTTCTCCACCGACGACCCCGTGCGCATGTACCTCAAGGAGATAGGCAAGGTGCCGCTGCTCACAATGGAGGAAGAGCAGGAGCTTGCCAAGCGCATGGCCGAGGGCGACGAGGACGCCAAGCGCCGCATGGCCGAGGCAAACCTCCGCCTCGTCGTATCCATAGCCAAGCGCTATGTTGGTCGCGGCATGCTCTTCCTCGACCTCATTCAGGAGGGCAACCTGGGCCTCATCAAGGCCGTTGACAAGTTCGACTACACCAAGGGCTACAAGTTCTCGACCTACGCCACATGGTGGATACGCCAGGCGATAACCCGCGCCATCGCC
>CAYXVA010000198.1:0-3778 GCA_964467975.1 uncultured Oscillospiraceae bacterium
ACACCGTCGTCGCGCCGCCGCGCATGCTTATCGCCTTCCTCGAAAACAACCTCAACGCCGACGGCACAGTGGACATCCCCGAGAGTCTGCGCCCCTACATGGGCGGAAAGGAAAAGTTAATTCCTACTAAGAAATAACAGAATTACTATAATCAGGAGCGTACAAAAATGGCAATCAAAGTAATCCCGGAAGATCCGAAGATGCGCGAGCTGATCGAAGAGGTCATGCTCAAGGTCCGCGAGCAGAAGTACACGCCCGAGCAGCTGTGCGAAGTCCGCCGTATAATCGACGCGCAGCACTTCTACTGGTGGTGCATGGACATGAAGCGCGAGGAGTGGGCCGGCAGCGACCTGTTCGCCGAGGACTTCAGCTACTACTGCTTCGGCCCGCAGAAGGTCACTGCCAAGGAGCAGGCCGAGCGCAGCAAGCGCGTCAACGCGAGCATGGCGACCACACACATGGGCCACCAGCCGCTGGTCTGGCTGATGGATGAGAACAACGCCCGCGCGATCTTCATGTACGAGGACCACAACATGTACAAGGACGACGGGACGCTCGTGCGCAGCTGGGCCGTCTACATAGACGACTTTGTCCGCGGCGAGGACGACAAGTGGCGCATGAAGGCCCTCCGCCTGAGCTATCTCAAGATGGACGGCCGCTACAGGATGTGATTTTCGCGCCGCGAAAGCGCGATGAGGGGAGCCCGATGGGCTCACCTCTTAATAATTGCCACGCCTGTCGATATATGAAACCCGTCCGGTTCAATCAGAGCCGGGCGGGTTTTACGTTTCCCTGACACGTTTATATCCTTGCCGTGAGTATATCCTTGTTCACCGGTGTGTAGAAAAGCCGTGCGGCGTCGAGCTGGCCGGTCTTGCGCGCCAACAGCCACATGAGCTTCGTGACTGCCGCCTCGGTGGTCATGTCGTAGGCCTCGAGTATGAGCGGGTCCTCGCTCAGCGCGCGGCCGGTGCCGTAGACGGCGAGATCGCTGCCCTCGTTCTGCACCTGTGTGGTCATGACTATGAGCTTGCCCTCGCGCGCCGAGGCGTGTACGGCCTTGTGCATCCCGCGCGGCAGCCCGCCGACGCCGAAGCTCTCTATCACGAGCGCGTCGCTGCGGGAGAGTAGAAATTCAAGCTGCACCTCGTCCGCGCCTGGGATGAGCTTCATGAGCGACACGCGCGTGTCGAGAGAGTCGGAAAAAAGCGGCGCGTCCGAGAACTCGGGCACTATGTATTGCAGCACCCGCCCGTCGCGCACGTCGGCGATGTGCGGGTAGTTTATGCTTGAGAAGGCGTCGAAGCTCTTCGAGTGCGTCTTTCTCGCGCGCGTGCCGAGTATGACGCGGCCGTTGAACACTATCATCACACCGTGCATATCGTCGCGGCAGGCGCAGATAAAGCTGTCGAGCAGGTTCACGCGCGAATCCGTCGTGTCGAAGCCGATAGGCTTCTGCGCGCCGGTAAATATTATAGGCTTGACACTACCCTGTATCAGGTACGAGAGCGCCGCGGCGCTGTAGGCCATGGTGTCCGTGCCGTGACTGAGCACGAAGCCGTCGAAGCTGTCATAGTTTTCGCGTATTACCCGGGCCATACCGAGCCAGTGCTCAGGGCCGATGTCCGTGCTGTCGAGGTCGTAGAGCTGCACGCTCTCCACGTCGCACAGCTCGTTTATGGCGGGGACGGCGCGCAGCAGCGCCTCGGCGCTGACTCCGGGCTTGAGGCCCAGGGCCGTGACTTCGGAGGCAATGGTGCCGCCGGTGGCGATGAAAAGTATGCGTTTCCTCATATTCACCCTCCGTTCGTCCAAATTATATCATACATGATTATGCTTTTCTATTTAAAACAGCTGTGATATAATAACATATTAATTCATCCACGCCTCACGGAGGTTGAGAAAATGGCCAGAAGGACAGTTGTGGTCAAAATAGGCACCAGCTCGCTCACTGAAAAGAGCGGCAAGCTGGACGCCGCAAGGCTGCACGCGCTCACCGCGCAGCTCGCCGGGCTGCGCGACGCGGGAAACCAGGTCATACTCGTGACCAGCGCGGCCATCGCCGCGGGCTATTCGCTGCTTGGCTATCAGGAGCGGCCGGTTTCCGTCCCCGCCAAACAGGCCAGCGCGGCGGTGGGCCAGGGGCTGCTCATGGAGGAGTACACCCGCTGCCTCGCTTCCCGCGGCTACGTTGCGGCGCAGATATTGCTCACGCGCGCGGACTTCTCCGACCGGCGGCGCTATCACAACGCGTTTTCGGCGCTCGAGGTTTTGCTGAACCGGGGCGCGATACCTATCATAAACGAAAACGACACGGTGTCAATAGCCGAGCTCAAATTGGGCGACAACGACATGCTCTCGGCGCAGGTCGCGGCGATGGTGCACGCGGACCTGCTCGTGCTGCTCACGGACACCGACGGGCTTTACACCGCCGACCCCAGGAGCGACCCGAGCGCGGAGCACATCCCCTATGTCGAGCGCGTTACGCCGGAGATAGAGGCCCTCGCCACCGGCGCGGGCACGGCCAACGGCACGGGCGGCATGGCGACGAAAGTCGAGGGCGCGAAGCTCGCCACCGGCGCGGGCGTCCCCGTCGTGATATGCTCGTCCAGGGAGGAGGACGTCCTCGCCAAGGCCGTCGAGGGTACGGCGAAGGGCACATATTTCAAGGCCGGGAGCGGCATGAAGACCCGCCTGCAGTGGATGGCCTTCTACGCGCCGACGCGCGGGAACGTGTATATAGACTCCGGCGCCGCCGAGGCGCTCACCAAAAAGGGCCGCAGCCTGCTGCCCGCGGGCGTGCGCGCCGTGGAAGGCGATTTCGCCGCCGGGGACGTCGTGAAGGTCTACCGCTCCGGCACGGACAACTGCCTGGGGCGCGGCACGGTGAACTACTCGAGCGCCGAGCTGCGAGAGATAATGGGCCTGCCCACGAGCAAGGCCGCCGCCAGATTTCCGGGCAAACCGCCCGAGGTCATACATCAGGACAACTACGCCCACATTGAAACGGAGGTAAGCGAATGAAGACGTTAATTGAAAGCGCCGCCGCCGCAAAGGCCGCGAGCACAGCCGTAGCCCAGCTCACGACGGAGCAGAAAAACGCCGCGCTGCTGGCTATGGCCGACGCGCTGGAGGCAAACTGCGCCGCAATCCTGGAGGCCAACGCCGCCGACATGGAGCGCGAGAAGGCCGCCGGCATGAGCCCGGACATGCTCGACCGGCTCATGCTCAACGAAAAGCGCGTTTCGGACATGGCACTCGGCCTGCGCCAGGTGGCCGAACTGCCGGACCCCGTCGGCGAGGTCATGCGCGAGTGGACGCGTCCGAACGGGCTTTTGATACGCAAGGTGCGCGTGCCGATGGGCGTTATCGGGATAATCTACGAGGGCCGGCCCAACGTCACGGTCGACGCCGCCTCGCTCGCCTTCAAGGCCGGCAGCGCGATCTTGCTGCGCGGCAGCGGCTCGGCATACGAGAGCAACGCCGCCGAGGTGCGCGTCATGCGCGCCGCGCTCGAGAGCGCGGGCGTCACGCCGGACGCGGTCTGCCTGGTCGCCGAGCGAGGCCACGACGTGGTCGACAACATGCTGCGCCTGCGCGAGCACATCGACCTGATAGTCCCGCGCGGCAGCGCGAGGCTCATAAACAACGCCGTCGAGAAGGCCACCGTGCCCATACTCCAGACCGGCACCGGCAACTGCCACGTCTACGTCGACGAGAGCGCCGACTACGCCATGGCCGAGGCCATAACGATCAACGCCAAGACCCAGCGCACCAG
>CAYXVA010000199.1:0-3749 GCA_964467975.1 uncultured Oscillospiraceae bacterium
GCTCGACGCCGCTCAGGCGCTGGAGCTCTACAGCGAGTGTATACTGCCGGACATGCGCGAGCGCACCATCGGCCTCGTCTGGTACCGTACGGACGAGACGTATTATGAGAGCGTCTGCAACTGCCGCATCTCTATATGCGCCGAAACGCAAGACGGCGTCTGGGCGGAGTTTTTCACCGTGCCGACGATTTGGTCGGAGCGCACTAACGCCTGGCTTGCCGCGCACGGGATCGAGCTGGAGACGCTCGCCGCCGCTGTGGACGGACAGCAGTAACCGATAACGATATAAGGCCTCTCAGCGCCCGGGCAACCGGGCGCTTTCCCGCGCGTTTTGCGGTCATATTTTATTGGGGAATTTTTAAAATACTGTTCGACCTTTGTTCATGACTGCTTCACAAGTCGCTGATATTATTACGAACGTAAACAAAACAGACATGGAGGTAAGAAAACCATGTACCCATATGATGAAAACAACAACCTGAATAACGAAAATGAAAACATCGAAGCCGGGTCGGAAAGCGGCTCTGCATCCGAGGACGGCTCGTATCGCATGGTGAGGCCCGACGCGGGCAAGAGCTTTGACGAGCGCCAGGCGAGCGAGAGTTCGGAGGAAAAAGCCTCTTCGAGCTACACCGAGTCCAAGCGTGACCCGTGCTACCGCGATGCGAGCTACACCAGCGAGGGTTCCGCGTCGAATTACTACTCTCCAACGCCGAGCAACCAGCGCAAGGCGGCCAAGCCCAAGAAGGAGCGCCGCGGAATGTCGGCGGCTGCCATCGTGGCCCTGTGCCTTGTCTGCGCACTGGTCGGCGGCGGCTTCGGCGGCGTGATTGCAAATAGCCTTGCCGGCGGCAGCACGAGCGCAAACACGCTGACGTCATTAGTCCAGACCACCGCCCCGACGACCAGCGGTTCCAATATTTCCAACGACAGCACCGGTGAACTCTCCGCCACTGAAATATACTACAACCTCGCCCTCAAGCAGGTTGTCGGCATCTCCAGCGAGATCACTACCGGCAACATCTGGGGCATGCAGGTCCAGGGCAGTGTCTCCGGCACCGGCTTTGTGATAAGCGAGGACGGCTACATTCTCACCAACTACCATGTCATTGAGGACGCATACACCACCGGTTCTGTCATCAACGTCATGTTCTCTTCCGCCAGCGGCTATGACACAATCGAGTACACAGCCGAAGTCGTAGGCTTTGACCGCAATAACGACGTCGCCGTGATAAAGATTGACGCCTCCGGCCTCACGGCCGCTACGCTCGGCAGCAGCGACGATCTGCGCGTCGGCGATACGGTCTACGCCGTGGGCAACCCGCTCGGCGAGCTGACCTACTCCATGACACCGGGCATTGTCTCCGCCACCGACCGCCTCATCACCACCGATGAGGGTACGGCGAACATGTTCCAGATTTCCGCCGCCGTCAACGAGGGCAACTCCGGCGGCCCCGTATACAATTCCTACGGCCAGGTTGTCGGCATCGTCACCGCCAAGCCGAACTCCACCAGCTCCGGTACCAGCACAGAGGGCATAGGCTTCGCCATCCCGATTGACGACGCCGTGCGCATCGCCGACAGCGTGATAAACGGCGACAACCAGATCGACCCCAACGCGGATCCTGCCTACTTGGGTCTCCAGGCCCAGAGCGTTGACGACAATGCTGTGCGTTACTACAACATGCCGCTCGGCGCCTACGTTACCAGCGTGACCGAGGGCAGCGCGGCTGAGAAGGCCGGCGTGCTTGTCGGCGACATTATCACCGAATTGGACGGGTACACGATTGAAAGCCGCTCCGACCTCGTCGAGGAACTCGCCTTTCACTACGCAGGCGAGACGGTTGAAATGGTGGTCTACCGCTCCGGCTCCTATATCACCCTCACCGTGACCTTCGACGCCAGGCCCGACGATACGTCCAGCGACACCGGCACCGTTCCCTATACCGGAATCGGCTGACAGCAGCTCCTCCTTTGGGAGTTCACATAGATGGCAGCAATGAATACCTTCACTTTCACTCCTTTAGAAAGAGACCGGCGCGAGCCGGTCTCTTTCTTTATGCTTTGGCCGCGCCGAGGTGACTACATTGGCCGCGCTATAGCTAAAGCCCCGCCGGTAGGCGGGGCTTTGTGTCATTTACTTTTTGGCCGGGGCGGCGGCGTGGGAGCTGTGGCAGGCCCCGCACGCCCCGCAGGAGCCGCAGCTGCCTCCGCAGCTGCAAGAGCCCTTGCCGTTTTTCTTGTCTTTGACTGTCTTGAATATGACCAGCAGCACTATAGCCAGGACTGCGAGAGCGACGATTATTGTCGCCAGGTTAGCCGCAAGCCATTCAAACATTTGCAGTCGCCTTCTTTTCGGCGCTCAGGCGCTCGCCGTATTCGCCGTACTTGTTCTTGCGGACAAGCAGATATATCATTGCGGCGAGGACCAGGACAGCAACGACGGTCCAGAGGCCGAAGCTCACGTCGCCGGTGATAAGGCCGCCGATCTGGTAAATCATAAGGCTCACGCAGTAGGCGAAGAGGCACATGTAGCCAATCGCGGCGAGGGTCCACTTCGGGCTGTTCATCTCGCGCTTTATGGCGCCCATGGCTGCGAAGCACGGAGCGCACAGGAGGTTGAACACCATGAAGCTGTAGGCCGCGATGCCGGTGTACTCGTTCGCGAGGATGCCCCACATCTCTTCGCCGGTCTCGCTGACTTCCTCGGTGATGCCGTAGCAGACAGCCATGATGGCGACGAGGTTCTCCTTCGCGACGAGGCCGCCGACGACGCCGACGGTCGCTTGCCAAGTGCCGAAGCCGAGCGGGATGAAGATGAACGCGACGGCGGAGCCGATGGCCGCAAGCAGGGAGTTGTTGTTGTCCTCGACCCAGCCCCAGCTGCCGTCCTCGACGCCGAAGGCTTGCAGGAACCAGATGATGACGGAGCTGAGCAGTATGATGGTGCCGGCACGCTTGATGAAGCTCCAGCCGCGCTCCCAGGTGGCGCGCAGGACGTTGCTGGCGGCCGGGGCGTGGTATGCGGGCAGCTCCATGACGAACGGGGCGGCCTCGCCGGCGAAGGCTTTGAGCTTCTTGAGTATGATGCCGGAGACGATGATGGCGATGACGCCGATGAAGTAGGCGCTCGTGGCCACCCACCACGCGTCGTCGAAGAACGCGCCCGCTATCATGCCGATTATAGGCAGCTTGGCGCCGCAGGGGATGAAGCAGGTGGTCATGACGGTCATGCGCCTGTCGCGCTCGTTTTCTATGGTGCGGCTGGCCATGACGGCGGGGACGCCGCAGCCGGAGCCGATAAGCATGGGGATGAAGCTCTTGCCGGAGAGGCCGAACTTGCGGAATATCCTGTCCATGATGAAGGCAATACGGGCCATGTAGCCGACGTCCTCGAGAATCGAGAGCATCAGGAAGAGCAGCAGCATCTGCGGTACGAAGCCTATGACCGCGCCGACGCCGTTGATAATACCGTCGCACACGAGTCCGACGAGCCAGTCCGCTACGCCGGCGCCTTCAAGCAGCCCGCGCGCGCCCTCGACCGCCCACTCGGCTACGAGCACGTCGTTTGTCCAGTCGGTGAGGAAGGTGCCCAGCGGGCCCATCGCCACCCAGTACACCACAGCCATGACGACGACGAAGATAGGCAGAGCCGCTATCCGGTTCGTGACCACGTGGTCTATCCGGTCGGAGAAGGACATCTTGATGCCCTTCTGCTTTTTCTTGACGGCGGAGCCGACCACACGGGC
>CAYXVA010000200.1:0-3721 GCA_964467975.1 uncultured Oscillospiraceae bacterium
AACGGCTCTGTCTCTACCAGCCTCAAGAACGCCTCCGAGGGCAGCGTTATCACCGTCACCGTCGACCCCGACGACGGCTATGTGCTCGGTTCTCTCACCGTCACCGGCCCCGACGGCCGCGTTGACGTCACCCGCGTGAACTCCACCACTTACCGCTTCACCATGCCCGACGGCGACGTGACCGTGCGCGCCACCTTCACTGTTGAGGGCCTTCCCTTCACCGACGTCGCCACCGGCGCCTGGTACTACGACGCGGTCGTCTACGCCTACAACAACGGCCTCATGGACGGCGTGTCCACCACCCAGTTCAACCCCGACGGCACCATGACCCGCGCGATGGTTTGGGCCATCCTCGCCCGCATTGACGGCGAGACCGTGACCGGCTCCAACTGGGTCACTACCGCGCGCGCCTGGGCTATGGCCGAGGGCGTGTCCGACGGAGAGAACCCGAACGCGGCGGTCACCCGCGAGCAGCTTGTCACCATGCTCTACCGCTACGCCGGCTCGCCCGAGGCCAGCGGCAGCCTGAGCACCTGGAGCGACGCCGCGAGCGTTAGCGACTGGGCCGCCGACGCGATGGTCTGGGCCATCCGCAACGGCGTCATCGACGGCATGACCGCCACCACGATTCAGCCGCAGGGCACCGCACCCGCGCGCAGTGCGCCGCGATCCTCATGCGCAGCGCCGACCTCATTGCGTAATCACTTCATACCCAATTCTCCATAAGCGGAACCGCCCGGGACAAATCCCGGGCGGTTCTTTCTTTATAACATAACGTTCTCTTTAAAGTAGTTAGATGTTCAAATAACAAGCCCGTATTTCTCTGCGAGCGGCACGAGCACATCGTCGCCGAGCGCACCGGAGTATAGCGCGCGGCCTTGATACGCCCTGAGCGCGGCCTCGAGCGCCTGAGCATTGTCGGACACGATGCACAGCGGCGCGGTCACCGCGTACTGGCTGTCGGCGAAAATTTCCGCGTCCTCAGGCGTTTCGACGCGCACGGCGATGAGCTCCGCGCCCTCGTCCTGTGCGTCCTCTATCTCGTCGAGCAGCTCATCGCCGCACTCGAAGGGCTCGGGGATTTCAACCGCAGGGTCTAGCAGGAACGCCTCCTTCTCCGTGGCGCACGGGATTTTGCCGCCGAAGTCCGGCGCTTGCATCGCCGTGTCCACGCCCTCGAGCGTGGCCTTGAGCGCAGCGATATACCGCTCGTCCGTGCCACAGCAGCCGCCGAAGAACGCAACGCCGGCGGCGGCAAACTCGCGCGCGCACGCGGCGAACTCGTCCGGCGGGCAGTCGTACTCCGTGCGCCCGTCCACGACGTGCGGCAGTCCGGCGTTCGGCTTCGAGAGCAGCGGAATTTCCGCCCAGGGACGCAGCCGCCCGAGCTGCGAGAGTATGTCGCGCGGCCCGACCGAGCAGTTGAGGCCGAAAGCGTCCGCACCCATGCCCTGCATGACCACGAGCGCCGCCGCGGCGTCCGTGCCCGTGAGCGTTTTGCCGTGCTCGTCGCAGGTGAAGGACACGATCGCAGGCTTGCGGCTCACAGAGCGCACCGCGAGCAGCGCAGCGCGCGCCTCGGGCAGCGTCATCATCGTCTCAATCACGAATAGGTCGACTCCGGCCTCCTCGAGCGCGGCGGCCTGCTCGGCGTAAATTTCCACGAGCTCGGCGAAACTCGCCGTGCCAAGCGGCGCGAGGAACAGCCCCGTCGGCGCGATGTCGCCCGCGACGAGGGCTTCGCCGCCCGCCGCCTCCTTCGCGATTGCGGCGAGGCGGAGATTATATTCATGCACTTTGTTGAATATCCCCGCGCCCTCGAGCTTGACGCGGTTCGCGCCGAAGGTCGGCGTGTATATAATCTTGCTGCCCGCCGCAACATAGCGCCGCTGTATGTCAAGCATAGCCTCCGGGTGCTCGAGCACCCAGGCTTCGGCGCAGCCGCCGCCTGTGAAGCCGCGTTTTTGCAGTTCTGTGCCCGTCGCGCCGTCGAGCAGCGCGGGAAAATAGAGTTCCATGTGGTCAATCCTCCTCGTCGTCGTAAAAAGCCATCGCGTCCACAAAGGCGTCGGAGAACTCCGCGCTGCCCGAGAGCTCGATGTATTTGCATTTATCGCGTATATTTATGAGTTCTTCAAAGCCGTCCGGCACACACAGCGCGCGGTGCGCCCCGTCGAGGGCCGCGTTGCCGACGGCGCGGGTCTTGTCCGCCAGCTCTGGCGGAATGAGCCCTATCGCGGCGGCGCGGTCTATGTCCAGCTTCGTGCCGAAGCCGCCCGCGAGGTACACCTCGTCGATGTCCCCAGGCGTGGCGCCCGCGCGCGACATGAGGATTTCCACGCCCGCGCGCACTGCGGCCTTGGCGAGCTGCAATTTGCGCACATCCGCCGCGAGGATTTTCACGCCGGGCGCGACGGTGAACGACACGTTGCCGCGCTTGTTCACGGACACGGTCCCGCGCAGTCCCTCCGGCAGCTCGTCCGGCTCGCGAATCCGCCCCGTACCGTCCAGGACGCCGGCTTTGAGCATCTCGGCAAGCGCGTCGACAATGCCCGTGCCGCAGATGCCGCTCGGTTTTCCTCCGCCGATAACGACGTACCAGAACTCGCCCTGGGCAAGGCGCACCATGCTTATTGCGCCCTGGACCGCGCGCATGCCGCAGCTTATCTCCGCGCCCTCGAACGCCGGGCCGCAGGCCACGGAGCAGCATATGAGCCCGTCTTTGCCGCCGAGCACGAGCTCGCCGTTCGTGCCGATGTCCATGAGAAGGCGCACACCGCTCTTTTCGGCCATGCCCGTCGCGTACACCGCCGCGACTGTGTCGCCGCCGACGTAGCCGGAGACGCAGGGGACGAGGCGGATTTTCGCGTTTGAGAAAGCCTCGCTGCGCACCTCGCCGCCGTCTGTGAAGCGCGTTTCGGGCTCGTACGGCGCGCGGCCCAGGCTCTCGGGCGAGATACCGGCGAAAATCTCCTCCATCGTCGTGTTGCCCGCGCAGATTATCTCCGCGATATCCTGGTGAGCAACTCCAGCGTCCCCGCAGGCGACAGAGACAAGCTCGCGGGCCTGGTTGCGCACTGTGCCTGTGAGCTTTTCGAGCCCGCCGGGCTTCGAGGCGTGCTTTATGCGGCTTATGACGTCCGCACCGTAGGGCGCCTGGGCGTTCCACGCGCTCGTCGAGCCGAGCACGGCGCCACTCGCGCGGTCGATAACGCGCACGGCGAGGGTCGTCGTGCCTATATCCAGCGCGGCGGCGTAGCCGCTGAGCGCGCCCGCGCCGGGTATCGCGGCGCCCTCGAGCTGGATCTCGCCGCCGGACGCGGCGTCAGGCGCTATCACGACGCGCTCGCCCACCTCGTCGGCGGGCATCCGGCAGGCGTTCACGCGCTCGCGCTTGCCGTCAGGCGAGACGAGCATGACGGCGCATTTGCCGCACTTGCCCTCGCCGCCGCAGGGCGCGGCTATGGGGAACCCCTCGGCGCTGAGCAGGTCGAGGAGCGTAATGCCGCTCTCGCAGTCAAACTTTTTATCTCCACTCTCGGAGCGCACGGTGACGGTTGACACCGCGGCCTCACCACCTTATAATTTAGTGGTATAACTATACTATTTTTATCGCGCCCGGTCAAGCGCACGGCGAATTTGGCAGGGCAGCGCCCTGCCAGGGCCTTCCTGGGGCGCTTTCTTTGTTCCTTGCACAAAGAAAGCGTCCCAGACCCCGAAA
>CAYXVA010000201.1:0-3717 GCA_964467975.1 uncultured Oscillospiraceae bacterium
CCCGAGTTCATGGAGCTCAACGGCTGCGGCGCGTTCCTCAAGGGCGGCTGCGTCGTTGCCGACCGCCTGAGCACTGTGAGCCCGAGCTATGCCGACGAGATATGCACGCCGTACTACGGCGAGGGCCTCGAGGGTATACTCTCCGCGCGCCGCCACCAGCTCTCCGGCATCATCAACGGCATAGACACCAAGGCCTTCAACCCCTTCTCCGACCCGCTGATACCCAAGCGCTTTGACAAGGGCCACCTCAAGGGCAAACAGGTCTGCAAGGAGTCGCTGATGTTCGACATGGGCCTGCACGCCGACATCCACACCCCGCTTATCGCCATGGTCACGCGTATGACGCCGCAGAAGGGCTTCGACCTCATAGAGCGCGTGCTCGACGAGATGATGTACTTCGACATCTGCTTCTTGCTGCTCGGCACCGGCGCGCGCAAGTACGAGAGCTTCATGCGCGACGCCGAGAACCGCCACAAGGGCCGGATATGCTCCTACATCGGCTACAACGAGGAACTGAGCCACCGCGTCTATGCCGGCGCGGACATGCTGCTCATGCCCAGCCGCTTCGAGCCCTGCGGGCTCTCGCAGATGATAGCCATGCGCTACGGTACGCTGCCTATCGTCCGCGAGACCGGCGGCCTCAAGGACACGGTCAAGCCCTACAACCAGTACACCGGCGAGGGCAACGGTTTCTCCTTCGCCAACTACAACGCCCATGAGATGAAAGCCACGGTCGAGCGCGCGGTTAACATCTACCGCAACGAGCCCGACACCTGGACGCGCCTCATGCGCAACGCCATGAGCGAGGACTTCAGCTTTGCCCGTTCAGCAGAGGATTACGCCAGACTGTATATAAGCATGCTTTAAGGCGGTGCCTATGGCGAAAGAGAGAAAGACGACAGTATTTTTCGGCGGCGAGGCGCACGAGGTCTGGACAGAGGACGGCCTCGAGGTGAGCTATGCCAACCGCTCGCCCGTCCTCGCCGTCTTTAAGGGGGACGAGGTGCGCGCCGAAGCCCCCGAGCCCGGCCGCGCCGGGGACGTCAAGGCGGGCTACAACGAGCTCGCCGCCCGGCGCGAGCTGGCCATGCGCCTGAACGCCGGGGAGGTCTCCAAGCTGTCAAGCGCATATTTCCGCGCCGCGGCCGAGGTGCAGCTCGCTCTGGACGACGCCGGGGACAACTGGCGCAGCCTTGACGAGTTCTACAATCGCGAGCTGGGCGGCGACGTCGAGAGCATAGCGCTCATAGAGCTGCTGCGGCTCCTGCTCGACGAAAAACGCGCCGCATGGGACGAGGCCATGGACATAGTCTCGCGCTGCTTCACGCTGCGCTTACCGCGCGCATTCTCCGGCGCGCCGGTGCCGCTCGCGGCGGTAAAGGCGCTGCAGATGCGCGACGCGACGCTTATAAACGCCGTCAACGACAAGCTCTGCTCCCGGCTCTGGGACGCCTGGCCGGGCGACTGGCTGCGCATAGGCGGCAGCGCCATAGTCCGCGACGGCGAGGCGGATTTCAGCCTGCTCGCCGCCGTTATGTGCTCGCGTGTATACTGTACGAAGGAGGAGCTGGCTTTCCCGCTGCGTGCGTTGTACACGCTCGAGCCCGCCAGGTTTACCGAGCTATGATAGTTTCAGAGCTTACCCCTCACATCATCCACGACCCCGCCCGGGAACGTTTCCACTCCCCCCTCGGCGCCGTACCCGCGCTCGCGCCGCTGCGTCTGGCGTTTTCCGACGGCACGGCGGCTGTGAAGAGCGCCGAGCTCGTCCTCTCCGGGGACGAGGGCTTTGAGCAGCGCTGGGAGATGAAACCCGAGGACGGCGACTGGGCCGTCACCATATCCGCGCCGCAGACGCCCTGCGCGCTCTGGTACAGCTTCCGACTGACGCTCGCGAGCGGCGAACTCTGGCTCTGCGCCGGTTACGCCGGGCGCTTCGGCCAGCTCATGAGCACCCGCGGCGACGGCTTCCGCCTCACCGTCTACGAGCGCGGCTTCACCACACCCGAGTGGTTCCGCAGAAGCGTCATGTACCAGATATTCCCCGACCGCTTCGCGCGCGACGCGAGCGACACGGCCAGGCGCGGCATAGAGCAGCACATAGCCATGGGCCGCGTCGTCAAGTACCACGAGAGCTGGGACGAGAGCGTGGACTGGCAGCCGAACAGCTCGGAGGGCTTCTACTTCCCGCTCGACTTCTTCGGCGGGACGTTCAAGGGCATCGAGGAACACCTCGACTACATAAAGGGCCTCGGCATCGGCGTGATATACCTAAACCCGATAGTCGAAGCCCGCTCCAACCACCGCTACGATGCAGCGGACTACATGCAGCCCGACCCTATCCTCGGCTCGCTTGAGGACTTTGAGCGCCTGTGCGAGAGCACGAAGGAGAAAGGCATACGCATTATGCTCGACGGCGTGTTCTCGCACACGGGCGCGGACAGCGTCTACTTCAACCGCGACAACCACTACCCGAGCGCCGGCGCGCACAACGCCGGGGAGAAGAGCCCGTACTACTCCTGGTACGACTTCCGCAAGTGGCCGTCCGACTACCGCTGCTGGTGGAATTTCCCCGACCTGCCCGAGGTCAACGAGCACGACCCCGGCTGGGAGAAGATGATAATCACCGACGAGGACAGCGTAGTCAAGACCTGGCTGCGCCGGGGCGCGTCAGGCTGGCGGCTGGACGTGGCCGACGAGCTGCCCGACGACACGCTCTCGCTGATACGCTCCGCCGTCAAAAGCGAGGACCCGGACACCGTCGTGCTTGGCGAGGTCTGGGAGGACGCGATAACCAAGTACAGCTACGGCTCGCGGCGCAAATACGCGCTCGGCGGCGCGCTCGACACGGTCATGAACTACCCGTTCAGGAGCGCCGTGCTGGACTTTTTGTGCTTCCGCTCCGACGCGCGAGCGCTGGCGAACTTCCTTATCGACCAGAGGCTGAACTACCCCGCGCCGATGTACTACGCGCTCATGAACCTTATCTCCTCGCACGACGTCGAGCGCGCGCGCACTGCGCTGGCCACGAGGCTCGACGCGCGCAGCATGACCCGCGAGCAGCACTCGCGGTTCATCGTGAGCGACGCACAGGACGAGCGCGGCGCGGCCATGCAGCGGCTTGCCGCCGTCATACAGTTTGCCGTCCCCGGCGTGCCCAGCGTCTACTACGGCGACGAGACGGGCATGAACGGCATGCTCGACCCGTTCAACCGCGCACCCTTCACGATGGGCGCAAGGCCGCTTGTCGAGTGGTATCAGGCCCTCGGCGAGGCCCGGAACGGCCACGACGCGCTTTCTGCCGGCTCGGCGGCCTTCTCCGCGCCGCACCCGGACGTATTGTGCATACTGCGCTGCGTCACCGGCGGGCGCGACAGCCTCGGCGGAGAAGCCAAAAACGGGGTGTGCCTCGCGGTGATAAACCGCTCGAGCGAGCCGCGCGAGGTCGTGTGCGACCTCTGGCTCGACAACGCCGGGCTCACCGGCGCGGAGCTCGACTCGCTGCATGCCCTCGGCCTGAATACGGCGCGCAGCCTGCTCGACGATGAGCTCATCAGCTTCGAAGCCGGGCTTTTGAAGCTGCGTCTCGCCCCGGAGAGCGCCCACATATACGAACTGAGCTAAAAGGCGGGCCGCGAGGCCCGTCTTTTCCCGTCCACCCCCCGGCAATGCCTTCAAGCGCGCCGGAGGGCGCTTTTTTCTTGCGGCGGCAGGGGC
>CAYXVA010000202.1:0-3716 GCA_964467975.1 uncultured Oscillospiraceae bacterium
TGACTAAGGTGCTCTACCCGACGGTGGCGAAGCGGATCAACACCACCGCCTCGCGCGTCGAGAGGGCGATTCGCCACGCGAATGAGGTCGCCTGGGACAGAGGGGAACTGGAGACGTTGCAGAAGTTCTTTGGATACACGGTCAGCAACTCGAAGGGCAAGCCCACCAACAGCGAGTTCATCGCCATGATAGCCGACTGCCTGAGCCTGCGGCTCAAAAACCGCGAGAACCAGCGCGAGGTGGCGCACAGATAAGCCGCGCGCCGCTCCGATAAGAAAAAGCGCAATACCCCGACCGCCGAATGCACGGCGGCCGGGGCTTTATGCGCTTCGATAAAATGCGACAAAAAAATACCGGTTTATACGGCAAAATAGATAAATCGGGCGATTCGGCGCACAAATTTGTTGTAGCGGCTCTGTAGGAGTGGTAGAATGTACGCACTATCCTATGGAGGGAAATCATGGGCAACTACGAAAATGTTATCTACCTGGCCCTGGTGCTGGCCGTGGTAATGGGCGCGATTGTATTGATGCACATCCTCACAAGCACGAAGAAAACGGAAAACCGTCCGCAGCGGGTCGCGTTCTACTGCGGAGCTGTGTTCATCGTCGGCGTGGCGTCGCTTGTACTCATCTCTGTGAGCGTGAACCGCTCGGCGATGGTAGACGGGTTTAAGCCGTTCACCCTGGGGGACGTGTCCGCCGCGGCGGACCTGCTTGAAGGTCCGGTGGCGGAGAGCCTTGAGTCTGTGGACGATGTGGACGTCGATGGGTTCATACTGGCGTTTTACGACGGCGATTTCCTGAATGTTGAGTACAACGCCGCAGCGGGTGAGCGCGGACGTCACTTCCAGGTGACCGGTTCGGGCACTCTCTGCCCGGTGGAGGAGTATGATTCTGCCCCGGGCGCCACGAGCGTGCCGATAGAGCTGCTAGCCGGGGCGCTGCGCTCGCTCGGCGCAAACGCCTGGCATGAGCGCTTCGGCCTGCCAGAGAGCGGGCCCGTGCTGCTGACTTTTGCCGGGTACATGGCACCTGAGCGCATGGGCCAGATGGGCGTCGAGACAGGCTTTGCGCTTGTCGGCGGCGAGCTTGTCCCGGCGGGGGAGCTCACAGGTGAGGACGCGGCGCGCAGCATGCCGACGCTCGGCTATACCTCCGACACCGCCAAAGGCTGCATATTCCTGGCAGACGCCATTTGACAGCTGAAAAATCCCCCGGCTTTGCCGGGGGATTGCTCATTGTGTGGCGGATGGCGGGGCTATTTCCGTGTCCGCCGGGCGCGGGATGAACTGCCAATTGAGGTCTACGTCCGCGTCTATGCCGTCGACCTGGCCGGTGATGGAGAACTGCCAGAGGTAGTGCCGGTAGTAGAAGTCCGGCCAGGAGCCCAGCGCGCCGACCCAGAGCTCGTAATCGGCCAGGCGCTCCAGCTCGTACTCGTAGTAGCCGATGTAACGGTAGAGGTACACGCAGGGCGTGTAGCCGGCGTCTTTGACCATCTCGCAGAACACGACGGCGCTGGCGGTGAGCTCGGAGCGGTCGATGTCCTCGGCGCGCGAGCCCTCTAGAGGCTCCCAGTCAAAGGCCACGGGCATCGTGATGTCGTAGTCCGCTATGAGGTCGAGCACGAAATTCGCCTCCTCGGCGGCCTCTATGGCGCCGGTGGACTGGGAGAAGAAATAGACGCCTACGTCCAGCCCGGCGTCCAGCGCGCCCTGGATGTTGTTTTCAAACTGCTCGTCTACAACTATCACGCCGGTCTCGCTGCCGCGGTAGCCGCAGCGTATCATTGCAAACTCTACTCCGTCGGCCGCGACCGCCTCCCAGTCAATCACGCCCTGATAGAAGGAGACGTCCACGCCGAGCCGCGTGTCGTAGCCATCGCCGGTGTACTCCGGCAGGCCGTTTTCGTTCACAGTGAAATCGTCCTCCGTGAAGTCGGAGACGGCGACGCCTTCGGCGGGGTAGATCCACTCGTAGTTTGCGCCGGTGTTCACGTAGGCCATGCCCTCGTGCGGGTCCGGCTCCGGCTCGTCCTGCCCGCAGGCGGCGAGCACAAAGGTCATAGCCGCGGCCAGCATGAGAGCGGCCGGGCGCTTGAAAAGTCTCTTGTCCATGCTGTAGTCCTTTCGACAGGAATCGACATATTATAGCACGAACATTTGAATAAATCTACAGCGACGTCAGCAAGTTATAAATTGGCACATACGCCGCGGGGAGAAACACCGCGGGGAGCATATTTGCAATCTTTATGCTCTGCTGCCTGAGCCCGAGCAGGTTTATGGCGAGCCCAATCAGCAGCACGCCGCCGACCGCGCTCATTTCCGTGACGATGGCGTCGGTGAGCAGCGGCGCGAGCGCTCCGGCGAGGAGCGTAAGGCCGCCCTCGACGACCAGCACGCAGATAAAGCTGACCGCAACGCCGATGCCCATTGCCGCGCCGTAGGCCAGCGAGGCGATGAGGTCGAGGACCGCTTTGGCGAAGAGTATGGAGTTGTCGCCGTTGAGGCCGGCCTCCACGCTGCCCATAACGGCCATGGAGCCGATGCAGAACATGATTGAGCAGGAAACAAATGCGCCGGTGAAACTGCCGTTTTTGCCGCCCTTTGAGCCGAATTTTTTCTCGGCGAGGCGTCCAAGCGCGTTCACGCCGTCGTCTATGTGCAGTATTTCGCCGATTACCGTGCCGAGGGCGCAGCAGACTATGATGCACAGCACGTCTGTCGTGCCCACCGTGCTGGCCACACCCATGCCCATAGTAGCGAGCCCCAGCGCGACCATGAGCGAATCGGTGTATTTGCTGCTTATCTTGTTTCCGCAGAGCATGCCAACCACGCCGCCGACGAGCACCGCCAGCGTGTTGGCCAAAACGCCCAGCATAGATACCACTCCCTGTTTGTTGCTTCTTTACGATAATATCGCAACAAAACGGTAAAGTCAACGCCCTGTTGACATTTGCCGCCCTGAAGTAGTATTATATAAATCACGACGCGCGGGTATGGCGGAATTGGCAGACGCGCAGGATTTAGGTTCCTGTGGAGCAATCCGTGTGGGTTCAAGTCCCACTACCCGCACCACCGTGGAAAGCCTTACAGTGTTTGAGTAACGCTGTAAGGCTTTTCTTTTTTCTCACAGCGCGGGACGCTATTCAGTTGTTGACGCAAGTACCACTTCTAGGCCGGGGTGTGGTGTAAAACGGCGCAGCAGCGCACACAGTGGATTACTCGTCTCTACCGTGTCGCCACCCTGGATGATGAGCTTGACACCGTGGCTTTCGAGTTCTTCGAGGATGGCGAGGACTTTAGGAATGTCGCGGCCTATTCGGTCGAGGCTGGTCATCAGGATAGTGTCTATCTCATGTCGCTCAGCTAAACGCATGAGCTTTTGCAAGCCTGGGCGGTCGAAGTCGAGGCCACTGGCTGTCTCGCGGATTATGTGGGTGACGTTCAAGTTCAGATTCGACGCGAGGCCTTGCAGGACTTGGACTTGCCAATTTAGAGCTGTTTCGTTGGGGCAGGCTGCGCGGGCGTAGATTGCAGTACGGTTCATGTCATTCCCTCCCTCATGCGCTTGCCGTGTCAGCGGCGGGCGATGGCGTGTCTGGCTCGTAGGTGACGTAGACGCCCTGCCTGTTCATCGTGACGTGTGGAGCCTGGATTGTCGCCGTGTCGGGCAGCGTTATCGCGCCGACGCAGTTGTAGTGAATCGTGAGCC
>CAYXVA010000203.1:0-3672 GCA_964467975.1 uncultured Oscillospiraceae bacterium
AGCACCGCGCCCTCGGCGACGTCGTAAAAGCGCTCCAAGAGCTGGGAGAGCGTGGTCTTGCCGCCGCCGCTCGGGCCGACAACCGCGAACTTTTCGCCGGGGTTTACCTTCAGCGACACGTTGCGGAGCACCCAGGGCTTGTCGTCGCCGTAGCGGAAGCCGACGTCATTATACTCGACAGAGCCCTTCACGTCCTTGAGCTCCACGGCGTCGGGGGCGTCCTTGATCTCAGGCTCGGTGCGCATGAGCTCAAGGAAGCGGGAGAAGCCCGCCGTGCCCTGCATGTACGTCTCCGAGAAGGTCGCCAGCTTGCGCACGGGCGTCACAAATGTGGAGACATAGAGCGAGAAAGTCACGAGATCTATGTAGTCCATCTTGCCCTGCATGATGAACAGCCCGCCCGCGGCTATCACCAGCACCTGCATGATGCTCGTTGTGAACTCCATGCCGCTCTGGAAGCCGCCCATAGCGTTGTAATACTCCTGCTTTGAATTCCGGTACTGTTCATTGGCGGCGGCGAATTTGTCGTTTTCGGTTTTTTCGTTTGCAAAGGCCTTCGCCGTGCGGATGCCGGATATGCCGCTCTCTATCGAGGAGTTTATCTCCGCCGTCTTGCGTTTGACCTCAATGTTGGCCTTTTTCATCCTAACGCGCTGTGTGAGGGTGAAGCCTATCAAAACCGGCAGCGTAATCGCCAAAATCAGCGTCAGGCGCCACTCTATCGTGGACATCACGGCCAGCGCGCCGATTATCGTCAGGCAGGAGATGAGTATGTCCTCAGGCCCGTGGTGCGCAAGCTCGGTTATCTCAAAGAGGTCGGTTGTAATCCGGCTCATGAGCGCGCCGGTGCGGTTGTGGTCAAAGAAGCTGAAAGACAGCGTCTGGATGTGGTTGAAGGCCGCCTTGCGCATGTCCGCCTCGACGTACACGCCCATGCGGTGGCCAAGGACGGTGATGAAGTAGTAGCACACGCCCTTGAGCAGATACGCCGCTATCATTATGGCCATGACGGCAAAGAACGTGGAAAACATCCGCTCCGGCAGCAGTGTGGTCATCGACATGCGCGACACATATGGGAACACGAGGTCGATAACCGACGCTATCGTCGCACAGGCCATGTCCATGAAGAACAGCTTTTTGTGCGGCTTAAAATAGGAGAAAAACTCGCCAAGACTGCTTCTTTGCTTCTTCAAATCAAGCCCCGCCCCTTTCTCTGGACGCGTACTCGTCGCGCCGCTTCACGGCAAGCGCATCGCAGCGGTTGTTCATTTTGTTGTCAGCGTGGCCTTTCACCCAATAGACCGTTACTTCGTGCGCGCCGAGCAGCCTATCGAGCTCCTGCCAGAGCTCAAGGTTCTTTACCGGGCCGTCTTTTCTCTTCCAGCCGCGCTTTTTCCAGCTCGCTAGCCAGTGCTCGTTTATGGCGCGCTCTATGTACTGCGAGTCGGTGTAGAGCGTGACGGCGCACCTCTCGGTGAGCGCCGCGAGCGCGGCTATCACGGCGGAGAGCTCCATGCGGTTGTTGGTCGTGCTCGCCTCGCCGCCGGAGAGCTCCTTCTCGTGGCCGTTATACGTCAGTATCGCCGCCCAGCCGCCGGGGCCGGGATTGCCGGAGCAGGCCCCGTCGGTGTAGACAGTTACGGATTTCATTCGGCGTCCTCCGCGGTTTCGGTAGAGTTATCAACAATTTCTGCGTTTTCTGTGGATTTCTCGTCCTCAGCGGCTTCGTCCTCCTCCGGGTCGGTGAGCGCGGCAGAGATAACCTTTGCGCCCTCGTTTGGACGCATTATGCGCACGCCCTGCGTGGCCCGGCCCAGCACGCTGATACCGGAGACGTTGGTGCGGATTATCGTGCCGTCGTCGGCGACTATGAGCGCGTCCTCGCCGCCGCAGACGACCTTGACAACCGCCACGCGGCCGGTCTTGTCCGTGACGTTGTAGCTCTTGAGACCCATGCCGCCGCGCTTTTGCGGGCCGGCGTCCTCGCCGCCGCGCAGATATTCGCCGACGGCGGTGCGCTTGCCATAGCCGTTTTCGGTTATGCTCAACAGCTGCGTGCCGTCAACGGCGGGCAGCGCGCCGACTACGCGGTCGCCCTCGCGGAGCTTGATGCCGCGCACGCCCATGGCCTCGCGGCCCATCGGACGCACGTCGCTCTCGGCAAAGCATATCGCGTAGCCGTCGGCCGTGGCGAGCAGAATATTGCAGCTGCCGTCGGTCACGCAGGCGGAGATGAGCTCATCGCCCTCGTCTATGTTCAGCGCACGGATGCCGTTTTTGCGTATGTTGCGCATAACTTCGAGGTCGAGGCGCTTGACTGTGCCGTTTGCGGTGGACAGGAAGAGGTATTTCGCGCCTTCGCGCTCGTAGAGCATGCAGACAACGCGCTCGCCGGGCTCGGTGGGCAGGATGTTGACTATATTCGTGCCCCTCGCCGCACGGCTGGCCTCGGGTATCTGGTAGCCTTTGCGCGGATACACCCGGCCGAAGCTGGTGAAGAAGAAGATGCGGTCGTGCGTCGAGGCGGTGAACACGGTCTCGACATAGTCCTCCTCGCGGGTTGACATGCCCTTGACGCCGCGGCCGCCGCGGCCCTGCGCGCGGTACTCGCTGGCGGGCAGACGCTTGATATAGCCGGAGTGTGTGAGCGTAAAGACACACTCCTCCTCCTCGATAAGGTCCTCGATGTCTATCTCGTCCTCGACGTCCTGAATTTCGGTCTTGCGCTCGTCGCCGTACTTGTCGCGCAGCGCGGTGAGCTCGTCCTTGAGTACGGCCTTCACCTTCTCGGGGTCGGCGAGCAGACTGTTGTAGTAGGCTATGCGCTCTTCGAGCTCGGCGTACTCTTTCTCGAGCTTTTCGCGGTCGAGGCCCTGGAGGGCTTTGAGGCGCATGTCGAGGATGGCCTGGGCCTGTATCTCGTCCAGGCTGAAGCGGTTCATCAGGTTTTCCTTCGCGTCGTCATAGCTCTCGCGAATTATCCGGATGACTTCGTCGATGTTGTCCTGCGCAATCAGCAGACCTTCGAGCAGATGGGCCCTCTCCTGGGCCTTTTTGAGGTCAAACCTTGTGCGCCGGACTATGAGCTCCTCCTGGAAGGTGAGGTACTCGTCGATGATGTGGCGGAGGTTGAGTATTTTCGGCGCGCGCTGGTTGTCCACCAGGGCGAGCATGTTTATTGAAAAGCTGGTCTGGAGCTGCGTCTGGGCGAAGAGGCGGTTGAGCACAACCTGGGGGTTGGCGTCGCGCTTGAGCTCTATGACGATGCGCATGCCGTTGCGGTCGGACTCGTCGCGCAGCCCGGAGATACCCTCGATGCGCTTTTCGCGCACCTGCTCGGCCATGTTCTCTATGAGCTGCTTCTTGTTGACCTGGTAGGGCAGCTCTGTGACGATTATCCTTATCCGGTCGTGGCCGTATTCCTCCATCTCGGTGCGCGCGCGGATAATCACCTTGCCCTTGCCCGTGGCGTAGGCGGCGCGGATGCCGCTGCGGCCCATGATGATGCCCCGGGTCGGGAAGTCCGGGCCGGTCACGTACTGCATGAGGTCGGAGATAGTCGCATCCGGGTTGTCCAGCACGCAGATGCAGGCGTTTATGACCTCGGTGAGGTTGTGCGGCGGGATGTTCGTCGCCATGCCGACGGCGATGCCGCTCGATCCGTTGACGAGA
>CAYXVA010000204.1:0-3642 GCA_964467975.1 uncultured Oscillospiraceae bacterium
GACGACATGGGCGACAGGGACGGCGCCCTTGCGGCGATGGAGACCCTGCTGGCCGAACGCGGTCACTCCCCGGTGCGCGAGGGCGAGGCAGCCGACTGCGTGATTGTCAACACCTGCGCCGTCACCGCCGAGAGCGGGCGCAAAAGCCGCCAGGCGCTCCGGCGGCTGGAGAGCGAGAACGCCGGCGCCGTCAGCGCCGTGTGCGGCTGCTGGTCTCAGACGGACGAGCGCGCGCAGGACATGGCCGACGTCGTCTGGGGCAGCGGAGACAGGCACGGCTTTGTCGACGCCGTGGAGAGAGCCGTCGCAGAGCGGGCCAAGGCCGTGAATGTCGATGTCCCCTTCGCGCGCAAGACGATAGAGGAGCTGCCCGCCGGAGGGGCCTATGACGGCCACGCGCGGGCCTGGCTCAAGATTGAGGACGGCTGCGCCAACTTCTGCTCGTACTGCATAATCCCCTATGCGCGCGGCGGCGTGCGCTCGCTCCCGCTCGAGCGCATACGCGCCCAGGCCGGGGTTTTGGCGGCAAAGGGCTACCTCGAGCTCGTGCTCACCGGCATCGAAATAGCCTCGTACGGCCGCGACCTGCCCGGCAAGCCGGGCCTCGCGGATGCCATCGAGGCCGCCGCCGGGGCCGCACCAGGCGTGCGGATTCGCCTGGGTTCCATCGAGCCGACCGTCATAACGGATGAATTCTGCGAGCGCATGGTCAAAATACCCACGCTCTGCCCGCACTTCCACCTCTCGATGCAGTCCGGCAGCGACGGCGTGCTCGCTCGCATGAAGCGCAAATACACAACGGAGGAGTTCTACGCCGTCTGCGAACGGTTGCGCCGCTATTTCCCGCACTGTGCGCTGACCACGGATTTAATCACCGGCTTTCCCGGGGAAACCCCGGAGGAATTCGCCGAGACTCTTGCGTTTATCCGCAAGTGCGCCTTCGCGGCCATGCACGTGTTCCCGTACTCCCGCCGTCCCGGCACCGTGGCGGACAAGCTGCCCGGGCAGCTCACGCACGCCGTGAAGAACGAGCGCGCGCACGCCGCGCACGCAATTGCGCTGGAGATGCAGCGCGAATACCTGGAAAGCTGCGTCGGCACGGTGGAGAGCGTGCTCTTTGAAACCGAGGAAACCGGGTACAGCTTCGGGCACGCGCCGAACTACACTCAGGTGCGCGTCGAGGGCACAGGACTGCGCGGGCTTGTCAAATTAGTTAAAATATCGGCGATATCGGGCCAAATGCTCGTTGGAGCGCCTATTGACGCGGACGCCGTGAAGCGGATATAATGAATGATGTACATCTAGAAGAAGGAGGCCATTGCTATGGCGGACAGGGCTTATAATTTCGCGGCGGGCCCGGCGTGTATGCCGGAACCGGTACTCAAAAAGGCGCAGTCAGAACTGCTCAACTGGCACGGCTGCGGAATGAGCGTGATGGAGATGAGCCACCGCGGCAGTCAGTTTGCTGAAATCCACGCCAAGGCCAAAGAGAGTTTCAAGCGCCTCCTTAAAGTTCCCGACACGCACGAGGTGCTGTTTTTGCAGGGCGGCGCGACGAGCCAATTTGCCGCCATCCCCCTCAACCTCATGGACGGCAGGGGCGCAAGCTACGCCGTGACCGGCAACTTCTCCGGCATCGCCGCGCGCGAGGCGGAGAAATACGGCCCCGTACACATAGCCTACGAGGGCAAGGCAAGCAACTACGTCCACATCCCGGAGCAGGGCGAGCTGGACGTGGATTCGCGCAGCGCGTATTTCCACTACTGCGCAAACAACACAATCTTCGGCACTGCCTGGGACTACGTCCCCGAGACCGGCGGCGTGCCGCTCGTGTGCGACATGTCCAGCGAGATAATGTCGCATCCGGTTGACGTGAGCAAGTACGCCCTCATCTACGCCGGAGCGCAGAAGAACATCGCCCCCGCGGGTCTCACCGTGGTCGTGATAGACAAGAGCTTCGCCGGGCACGAGGCGGCCATGACACCGCAGATCATGTCCTACGAGAAGATGATAGCCAAAGACTCCATGCTCAATACTCCCCCCTGCTGGTGCATCTACATGCTCGGGCTCGTGCTCGAGTGGGTTGAAGAACAGGGCGGCGTCGAGGAGATGGACCGCCGCCGCCGCGAGCGCAGCGCGCTGGTCTACGAGGTGCTCGACAACTCGAAGCTCTACAAGCCGCACGCCGAGGTTGGCTCGCGCAGCATGATGAACGTCACGTTCCGCACGGGCGACGAGTCGCTCGATCGCGAGTTCTGCGCCGGGGCCGCTAAGCGCGGACTGCTGAACGTAAAGGGCCACAGGCTCACCGGCGGCATGCGCGTCTCGCTCTACAACGCGATGCCGCTCGACGGCGCAAAGGCGGTTGCCGAATACATGAAGGATTTTGAGGTGGAACACCATGTTTAAGATACGTACAATGAACACAATCTCGCCCCTGGGCACGCAGATACTTGAAAAGCACGGCTGCGAAGTGGGCGCCCAGGTCGAAAACCCCGACGCGCTGCTCATACGCTCCGCCGACCTGCACAACACCGAGTTCTGGCCCGAGCTGCTGTGCATAGGCCGTGCGGGCGCGGGCGTCAACAACATCCCCGTCGACGAGTGCGCCGAACGCGGCATTGTGGTCTTTAACGCCCCCGGCGCGAACGCCGACGCGACGAAGGAAATGATAATCTTCGACATGCTGCTCGCTTCCCGCGACATGCTCGGCGCGATAGAGTGGGTAAACTCCATCGCCGACAAGGGCGACGAAGTGCCCGCGCTGGTAGAAAAGGGCAAGAGCGCCTTCTCGGGCCCCGAGCTGTGCGGCAAGAGCCTGGGCGTGATAGGTCTCGGCGCGATAGGCTCGCTGGTGGCGAACCTCGCGCTCGAGTTCGGCATGACCGTGCGCGGCTACGACCCGTACATCTCTATCGAGAGCGCCTGGCGGCTCAGCCGCAACGTGATACACGTCGACTACGTCGACGAGATCTTCCGCACCTGCGACTACATCAGCCTCAACGTCCCCTACAACGAGAGCACGCACCACATGATAAACGCCGAGGCCCTCGCGAGCATGCGCCCGGGCGTGCGCATAATGAACGAGTCCCGCGCCGAGGTCGTCGACGACGACGCGATGATAGCCGCGCTCGAGTCTGGGCGCGTGGGCAAGTACGTGACCGACTTCCCGAACGCCAAGCTGATAGGCGTGAAAAACTGCATTACCCTCCCCCACCTCGGCGCGTGCACGCCCGAGAGCGAGGAGAAGTGCTCCATCATGGCCGCGCAGGAGATTTACGATTACCTCGCCAACGGTAACATCAAAAACAGCGTAAACCTCCCCAACGCGAGCCTTGACCGCATGGGCGTCTGCCGCCTGTGCGTGCTGCACCGCAACGTGCCGAACAAAATAAACAAGCCGCGCGGCGGCTACGCCTACACGATGATAGACCTCGCCGAAAAAGTCAACGGCGAGGTGCGCGACGAAATCCTCAAAGACCCCGACGTGCTGCGCGTGCGCGTCATATGACAACAAAAGAGCGCAAAAACAGGGCCGGCGCAATGCCGACCCTGTGATTTTATATTCTTATCAGGTGAGCGCCACGCCCGTCTCGCTGTCGAACACGTGCATGACGTTGCCGCCGAAGGTGAAGTTGACCT
>CAYXVA010000205.1:0-3562 GCA_964467975.1 uncultured Oscillospiraceae bacterium
CTCGCCATCGTGGACAAGCGCCGCCAGAAGGCCAACTCCTCCGAGGTCATGAACATCATCGGCGACGTCGCCGGCAAGAACGTCATACTGCTCGACGACATGGTCGACACCGCCGGCAGCCTCTGCCACGCCGCCGACGCCCTGGTTGAGGTGGGCGGCGCGAAGGAGATATACGCCTGCGCCACGCACGGCGTGCTCTCCGGCCCGGCCCTGGACCGCATCAACGCCAGCCCGATAAAGGAGCTTGTGCTGCTCGACACGGTGCCCTATCCGAAGGATAAGCCCGAGTGCAAAAAGATAAAGTACCTCTCCGTCGCCCCGATTTTCGCCGAGGCGATAGAGCGCATCTACGAGGAGGTCAGCATCTCCTCTCTGTTTTACTGAAATGTTGTTTGGAAAGAGGTCCGCGGTGGAATGGATTGTCGCCTTTCTGGGCAACCCCGGGCCAAAGTATGAGAATACCCGGCACAACGCCGGATTTATGACCGGAGCGGCGATGGAAAAGCTGCTCGGCGTGAAGATGGACCGCCTGCGCCACCATGCGCTCACGGCACGCGCGGACATAGCCGGTCAGGACGTGCTGCTCATGGAGCCGCAGACGTATATGAACCTCTCCGGCGAGGCCGTCGGTGAGGCGGCGCGGTTCTATAAGGTGCCGGCGGAGCATATAATCGTGGTCTCCGACGAGATGGCCCTGCCGCCGGGCAGCGTCCGCATACGCACCTCCGGCAGCGCGGGAGGGCACAACGGGCTCAAGAGCGTCATAGCGCACTTGGGCACGGACCAGTTCCCGCGCGTCCGACTGGGTATAGGAGAGCCGGAGCACGACCCGGTCGACTGGGTTATAGGGCGCTTCACTGGTGCGGACAAGGATGCGGTGGAGGCGGCTGCCGGGCGCGCCGCCGAGGCGGTGCGGTGCTATATAAGCGAGGGCCCGGAGCGGGCCATGAGCAAATACAATGTCAGAGTGAAGAACTGAGCGGACGCGTATGCGTCCCACGGCGAGGCCGTCTCCTCAAGGCCTGCCAAAAACGTCAGGGGGAATAGTGTGAACAGAAAGTGTATCGCGATGCTCCTCGCGGGCGGACAGGGCTCCCGCCTGTATGCGCTCACGAAGGACGTCGCCAAGCCCAGCGTGCCTTTCGGCGGGAAGTACAGGATAATAGACTTTCCGCTTTCAAACTGCGCAAACTCCGGCATAGACGTCGTCGGCGTCCTCACGCAGTACAAGCCGCTGCAGCTCAACAGCTATATAGGAAGCGGCCAGGCGTACGACCTCGACAGCTCCGACGGCGGCGTTTTCATCCTCCCGCCGTACCAGAGCGCGGGCGAGCGCGGCTCGTGGTTCTCCGGCACCGCCAACGCGATATATCAGAACATCGCGTTCATTGAGAACTACGACCCCGAGAACGTCCTCATACTCTCCGGAGACCACATTTACAAGATGGACTACTCCGACATGCTCCGCGAGCACGTGCAGCACGACGCCGCGTGCACCATCGCCGTCAAGCAGGTCTCCCTTGAAGAGGCGACACGCTTCGGCATCCTCTCCACCGGCGAGGACGGGTACATAAACGAGTTCGAGGAGAAGCCCAAGAAGCCCAAGAGCGACTTCGCGAGCATGGGCATCTACATCTTCAACTGGAAGAAGCTGCGCGAGGCCCTGATAGCCGACGAAAACGACCCGAACTCCTCCAAGGACTTCGGCAAGAACATCATACCCAACATGCTCGCCGCGGGGGAGAAGCTCTGGCCCTACCGCTTTGACGGTTACTGGCGCGACGTGGGCACCATCGTCAGCCTCTGGGACGCCAACATGGACATGCTGAGCAACACGCTGATAAACCTGTATGACCCGGACTGGCCGATACGCTCCAAGAGCCCGATAAAGCCGCCGCACTATGCCGGGCCCGACAGCAAGATTCTCCACTCCATCGTCACCGAGGGCTGCGAGATACACGGCGAGGTCAGCAACAGCGTGCTTTCAAGCTCCGTCACCGTGGGCCGCGGCGCGCAGGTGTTCTACAGCATACTCATGCCGGGCAGCACGGTCGAGGACGGTGCGGTGGTAAAGTACGCCATCGTGGGCGAGAACACGGTTGTACACGCGGGCGCGCGCGTCGGCACCGACCCGGACGGCAGCGAGGACTGGAACGTTGCGACCTGCGGCCCGAATATAGAAATAGGCGCGGGCGCCGTTGTCAAGGCCGGGGCGATGCTCTACGACAGCGTAGCCGCCGGGGAAGGGAGCGATGAGAAATGATTAACCTGCACGGACTCATTTTGGCCGACCGCTCCAGCCGCGACTTGCGCGAGCTGGTCATGTGCCGCACCTCCTCGTCGCTGCCCTTCGCGGGCCGGTACAGGCTTATCGACTTTTCACTCTCCAACCTTCAGAACGCGGGCGTGCGCGACGTCGGCGTGGTCATGCAGCGCAACTACTCGTCCCTCCTGGACCACATCGGCTCCGGCAAGGAGTGGGACATGTCCCGCAAACGCGGCGGGCTCAAGCTGCTCCCGCCCTTCACAGGCTCCGGCGAGTACGAGGGCATAATAGACGTGCTTGAGAACGTGCGCGGCTACATAGAGGACATCAAGCAGGACTACGTCGCGCTAATGCGCGGCAGCCTCGCCGCCAGTATCGACCTTGGCGCGGTAATGTACCAGCACATGAAAACCGGCGCAGACATAACGGCCGTATGCTCGAACACCACGCCTGAGGGCGAGCATCACCGCTTCCTCGTCGGCGAGGACGGCTTCGCCAAGGAGATAATGCTCCGCCGTGTGGGGCCTGGCGAGGGCGTGGTCACGCTGGAGGTGTACATCATGAGCAAGGAAGTCCTGCTCGGCATCATCGACCGCTGCGACAACGCTCTCAACCACAAGTTCCACCGCGACGGCCTGGGCGGGCTGCTCGCCGCAGACGGCAAGATTGGCATCTACATGCACAACGACTATGCGGTGCACATTTCCAGCGTGAACGGATATTATAAAGCGAGCATGGATATGCTCGAGCGTGAAAAGCGCCGCCAGCTCTTCCCTGAGGACCGGCCTGTGCGCACAAAAGGCCGCTCGGACGTGAGCACCTACTATGGCGACCAGGCTGTGAGCCGCAACAGCCTTGTGGCGGACGGCTGCATCATAGAAGGCAGCCTTGAAAACTGTGTTATCTTCCGCGGCGTGCGCGTGGGCGCGGGCGCCGTGCTGAAGAACTGCATCATAATGCAGGATACCGTCGTCTCCGACGGCGTGGGGCTAAACTACGTTATATCTGACAAAGATGTGTACATCTCGAAGGACGTGACGCTTTCAGGCTCCCCGAGGCTCCCGCTTGTGCTGCCCAAAGGCAGCAAGGTGTGAGCAAGACAAAAGCTGCAATGGCGTCCCCGGAGGCGCTTCGACGCCGTCGGGGACGTCAAACGGCGCGACGGGCCTTTGCCGCGTCCGCACTTTATTTAAGCCGGAGGATATAGCCGCTGGGAGCGAGGCGATAATTGTTTTACGCCCGTTGGCTATATTTTCGGCGCATGGAGGTTTACATGACAACAGGACAGATTTCCAG
>CAYXVA010000206.1:0-3548 GCA_964467975.1 uncultured Oscillospiraceae bacterium
CCACCGCTTCTATTATACCTCTTGCTTACGTAAATGCCCACCGAGATTGGTCTTTTTCGACAGGCTGAGGGGGAACCCTATCAAGGGGTTCCCCCGTTCGCCCGCCGAGGCGGGTGAAAACGGCCTCGCCAATATCAGTCAAAATTTGCGCCCTGCCCGAGTGTAGGAGTGCATTTTTTGCGGCCATTTTGGGCCAATTATACACAATTTGGAGGAAAAGAAAATGCACAAGAAACTGCTCTCCGCCGCGCTTGCGGCGACGATGACGCTCACTCTTGCCGCCTGCGGCACGGCCCAGGACGACGGACAGAGCGCCGAAAACCCCGACGCCTATGTAGTGGGCATCTGCGAACAGATGGAACACGTGTCATTGAGCGAAGCGACACGCGGCTTTAAAGACGCGCTGACAGAAATACTCGGCGAAGGCAACGTGGAATTCCGCGAGGGCAACGCAGGCGGGGAGCAGACAAACTGCACAACGATAATAGACGGCTTTGTGAGCGAGGGCGTCGAACTCATCCTGGCCAACGCCACCTGGCCGCTCCAGGCCGCGGCGAGCGCTACGAGCGAGATACCGGTGCTCGGCACCTCGGTCACAGACTACGGCACCGCACTGAATATAGCTGACTTCGACGGCACGGTCGGAGGCAACGTCTCCGGCACCAGCGACCTCGTCGACCTCGAGGCCCAGGCCAAGCTGCTTCAGGAGCTCTTCCCGGACGCCGAGAACGTCGGGCTGCTCTACTGCTCCGGCGAGCCGAACAGCGTCTACCAGATTGAGACCGTGCGCGCGTGCCTTGAGGACATGGGCTACAAATGCGAGGTCTACGCCTTCACCGCCGTAAACGACCTCTCGAGCGTGACTCAGACGGCCTGCGACAACTCCGACGTGATATATATCCCTACCGACAACACCGTAGCGGCCAACACTGAGACCGTCGCCAACGTCGCCATCCCGGCCGGCGTGCCCATCGTCGGCGGCGACCCGGGCATCTGCTCCGGTTGCGGCGTCGCCACGATAACCTGCGACTACTACGAGCTCGGCCGCGTCACCGGCGAGCTCGCCGCCGAGATACTCACCGGCGAGGCCGACATATCCACCACGCCTATACAGTACGGCCCGATGCAGAAGATATACAACCCCGCCAACTGCGACGCGCTGAAGATAACCGTCCCCGAGGGCTACACCGCCGTGGAGTAAAACGCCAGTCCCCCGGTTCATGTGAGCCGGGGGATTTCTCAACGATTGCGGCAAATTTTTATACCAGAAAAAGCATTTCCAGATTATTTACAATTCGCTTGCCGTTTCTTACATGTTTCGGCTTGATTTCAGCCCTTCGATAGGTTATTATATATAAGGAATGAGGATTTAAACCACGTCCGGCGCAAAAATTGGGAAGGAGGCTGCTGAAAACCGCACCGGCGTGGCCAGCATCATATTTCAGTCAGGAAGGTCAAATATGAACATTCCTAAAATACTTACACCCAAGGCCATGACCGCCTATCTGAGCGCGGACGACACGGTCCGGCAGGGCCTTGAAGTCATGCGCCACCACGGCTACACCGCCATACCGGTCCTCAACGACCGCGGCGAGTATATAGGCTGCATCACTGAGGGCGATTTCCTCTGGCACATACTCGCCACCGGCAACACCTCTATGAAGAGCCAAGAGAGATACCGGATTGCCGATCTGGTCCGCCGCGACTTCTGCCCGCCGCTCGGCATCACCGCCGATGAGGACGAAGTCATAGACGCCGTATTGCGGCAGAACTTTGTGCCTATCGTAGACGACCGCGGCTGCTTCTGCGGCATAGTCACCCGCCGCAGCGTGATAGCATCGCTCGCCGGCGCTGAAGTCAGCTTAGTCGGCAAGGCAATTTAACTTGAAAGGCCAAACGGCCCTGTACGGGGTAAATCTCCCGTACAGGGCCGTTTTCATTGTCCGGCGCGCCGCGCTCAGAGCAGCCGCGTCATGCTCTTGAGGCTGACGCAGACCGTGGAGAGGTTGTGCAGCGTGGCGCTTGTCGCCGGCTGGAGCGCGCCTACGAGGCCAAGAGCAATCAGCGCGCCGTTGAAGCCTATCACAAAGCGGTAGTTTATGCGGATGCGCCGCATGAGCAGCATCGCTATCCTGCGCAGCGTCACCAGCTCCGTGATGTCGCCTTCGGAAATAGTTATATCCGCAATTTCCCGGGCTATGGCCGCTCCCGAGCTTATCGCAATGCCGGCGTCCGCCGCAGAGAGGGCGGGCGAGTCGTTGATACCGTCGCCGACCATAATGACCGTGTGTCCCTCGTCCTTGAGCGACTGCACGTAGGCAGCCTTGTCCTCCGGCAGAACCTCGGCGCGGAAGTCGTCCACACCCACCTCAGCGGCTATGGCCTCGGCGGTGCGGCGGCTGTCGCCGGTGAGCATGACGCACTTTGTCACGCCCAGGGCGCACAGCGCCTCAAGCGCGGCGCCGGCCTCGGCGCGCAGCGGGTCGGCCACACATATGACCGCCGCAAGGCGCCCGGCTATGGACAAATACAGATGCGAGTACTGCGCCGGGATTGCGTCGAAGCGCTCGCGCTCGCCTTCGGGGATTTCACAGCCTTCGTCCTCAAAGATGAAGTGCGCAGAGCCAATCTGCACCGTCTCGTCGCCGACGCGGCTGGATATGCCGTGAGCGACTATATATTCAACCTTACTGTGAAGCTCATCGTGACTGAGCTCGAGCTCCTGCGCTTTGCGAACCACGGCGTTGGCCATTGAGTGCGGGAAATGCTCTTCCAGGCACGCGGCGAGGCGGAGCATCTCGCGCTTGTCCTTGCCGCCGAAGGTCACGATGTCGACGACTTCGGGGCAGGCGCGCGTGAGGGTGCCGGTCTTATCGAAAACCACGGTGTCCGCCGCGGCGACGGCCTCCAGGAACTTGCCGCCCTTGACGGTGATGTGGTTCGCACCGCACTCGCGCATGGCCGAGAGCACCGCCAGCGGCATGGCCAGCTTGAGCGCGCACGAGAAGTCCACCATGAGAACCGACAGCGCGCGCGTGACGTTGCGCGTAAACAGATAGCCGAGCGCCGAGCCGAGCAGCGTGTACGGCACCAGCTTGTCAGCCAGCCCGGAGGCTTTGCTCTCCGCAGCGCTCTTGAGCCGCTCCGAGTCCTCTATCATCGACACGATACGGTCATAGCGCGTGCCGCCGCTCTGGTGGGTGACGCGCATCACGCACTCGCCCTCCTCGACGACCATGCCCGCGTAGACGCTTGTGCCGGGGCGCTTGACTACCGGTTCGCTCTCGCCCGTGAGCGAGGATTCATCCACGGCAAGACAATCCGACTGCAAAAGTCGCGCGTCCGCGGGGACAAGCTCGCCCGTCTTTAAGCAAATAACATCGCCCGGCACGAGCAGAGCAGGATCGGTCTCCTGCACAGTCCCGTCGCGCAAGACCCGTGATACGGGCGATGACAGACTGCTGAGCGCCTCCAGCGCATTCTCCGCACTACGCTCCTGCGTCACTGCAAGAATAACGTTCATGATGATGACCGCAAAGACAACGCAA
>CAYXVA010000207.1:0-3518 GCA_964467975.1 uncultured Oscillospiraceae bacterium
CCGCGCGTCGCGCCGACTATGCGCGCGGAGACACCGAAGCTCTTGAGCGCGGCGTCGAGCCTGTCGCGGTTGAGCGCTATTTCGTCCCGGCCGTCTGGTGCGCTGGCCGTGCCGCGGCGCAGCAAATCTATGGGCGGGAACTCGTATTCCGGCGTCTCGCCCGTCGCGGCGCGGTCTATGGCCTTGGCCATCTCGGCGTTGGCGTCCTCGTCCGGCTTGGGCCGGGACGAGCGTGTGCGCTTTGCCGGGGCTTCCTCCTGTATTGGGGCGGGGAACGTCTCGACGGCGCTCTCTTCCGGCTCTGCGTCCTCTACCGGCGCGAAAACCGGCTCGTCCTCCGTCTGCTGCGACACCGGCGGCGCGTAGGGCTCCGGCTTGAAGCCGGTCATCGTCGGCTGCGGCGCCGGGCGCTCCACCTCGGGCCTCGGCGCGTACGGAGAGCTGACCGGTATTGGCGTGCTCTCGCGCACAGTGCGCTGCTGCCTGGGCGAGGCGGTAACGGGTTCGTCGAGCGGATAGGCGGCAAAGTCGCCGTAGTCGTCGGCCTCGTCCGGCTCGTCGTCCATGGGGATGTCTATTGAAGCCGGGACACGGCGGGAGCGCTTTTGCGGCTGCTCCTCGGCTTTCCTGGGCTGCTTGTCCCTGCGGGTCTTTTTGGCCTCGGGCTCAGGCTCCTCCTCGTACTCATATTCCGTCCTCTCACGGCCCTGCCACCAGGCGACTAGCTTGGAGACGGTGATATTCGCGGCGCACATGACCAGAAAGACCATGACAGCCAGCAAGACGGGGATGGCGCCGTAGACGCTGAACATCTTCTCGAGCGACATGCTGAGAAGCCCGGCGAGCAGTCCGCCGCTTGAGAGCCTCGTCCCGCTCACGTACAGCCGCTCGCACAAATCCATGAAGCTTCCGCCGAAGGCAAAGCCGCTGCCTGCGAAGAGCATGTGCGCCGCCGCGCCGATAAAGAGCGGCAGCAGCATCGTGCACGTGACGCGCAGCACAACCGGCCGCCCCCGGTGCATGGCCAGAATACCGGCAGAGATCAGCAGCGAGATGGGGAAAATAAAATAGCCCCAGCCCAGCAGTCCCTTCAGGAATCCGCAGAATACGTCAATGAACAGCGCCTCCACGTCGAAGTAGCCGATAAGCGAGAAAATGCCGAGGAAGGCGCAGACGACCGCGCCGACCTCGCGCCTTATGGGGCGCGGGGCGTTTTTGCCCTTGCGGGCCGTGCTCTTGCTCCGGCTCGCAGAGCCGGTGGTTTTCTTTGCGCCGGTGGACTTTTTCGTCCCGCCGGAGGAATTAGCCATGTAATAAAGCCTGCCTTTCTCAGTAGCTCAGGGAGAGCACCAGCGTGATGATGCCCGCGGCCCAGCAGTAGTATACAAAGAAGCCGAACTTGTTCTTGCGTGAGATGAATTTCATGAGCAGTATCGCCGCGATGCCGGAGATGACCGCCGCGAGCATGCCGACGAGGTACACCGGCAGCAGCGAGACGTCGAAGCCCGTGCTTATCGCGTCGAAGATGGAGAGTATGTTCGCGCCGAGCACGGCGGGTATGCTCAGCAGGAAGGAAAAGCGCATGGCAAAACCGCGCTCAAGCCCCGTCGCAATGCCGGCAGTGATCGTGGTGCCGCTCCGGCTCAGGCCGGGGATGGTCGCCACGCACTGGCACACGCCTATCACGAGCGCGTCGCGTATTCGCATGTTCTTCTCAGTCTTGGCGCCCGGCGTCATTTTGTCGGACGCAAAGAGCATGCAGCCCGTGAGCAGGAACGCTATGCCGATGAACCAGCTCTGGTAATAGAGCTCTTCCACAAGGTCGTTTATGGGTACAATCAGCACGAGCGGCAGCGTGGCTATGACCAGCATGAGGAACAGCCGCGCCGCGGGCAGCGGCTGGCTTATCTTCTCACCCGAGGCCGTACGCCCGCCTCGCAGCACGATGAACACCTCGCGCACGATGCTCTTGATGTCGGACCAGTAACAGATGAAGATACTGACGAGCGTGCCGAGGTGCAGCAGCACGTCGAAGAAAAGGTGCCCCTCCTCGAGGGAGTTCATGTGCAGCAGATTTTGCAGTACGGACAGGTGTCCGGAGCTGGATATGGGCAGGAACTCGGCCAGGCCCTGAACAATCCCCAGAAAAATCGCCGACCATATACTCACAGGTACGTCCTCCTGATTGCGCTAAGTCTTGAGCATGTACACAACACACCATCTAATTATATTAGCACATTCTTCCCAAAAGAACAAGGGCGGGATTGCATACTTACCCGGATGGAGTAATCCGCTGCACTGTGCGCCGGTACTGCTCGCGCGCATTCCACAACTGCAAATGCCGTGGGGCTTTGCCGGGCCCCGGCTCTCAGCAGCCGGGAGGGCATTCCGGGGCGCTTTCTTTGTTCCTTGCACAAAGAAAGCGCCCCGGAAAGCTCCCGGCGGTGCTGTGCCGTGAGTGATGTTTACAAGCGCGCGGCGTTGTGCTAAAATAACTCTTCGGTTAGGAGGTCCGGTATGCCAGAAAAGCTCAAGGAGATAATAGCTAAATATGACGAGATAGAGCGCGCAATGTCGCTGCCGGAGAACTATACGGACGTGGAGGCGTACTCCCGGCTCGCCAAAGAGCTCAAGGAGCTCGCGCCCGTGGCCGAGTGCGCGAAGGAGTATTTTAAATGTGAGCGCGCGATGGCCGAGGCGGAGGGCTTCTTCTCCGACCCCGAGCTCGGCGACATGGCCCGCGAGGAGTACGAAAACGCCAAAACGCGCCGCGGTGAGCTCGCCGAGCGGATAAAGGCGCTGCTCATCCCCAAAGACCCCGACGACGACCGCAACGTCATAATCGAGATCCGCGCCGGCGTCGGCGGCGAGGAGAGCGCCCTCTTCGCGCACAGCCTCTACCGCATGTACACGATGTACGCCGAGGCGCACAGGTTCCGTGTCTCCGTCGCGAACGTGAACGAGACCGAGCTCGGCGGCATCAAGGAGATAAGCTTCATGGTTGAGGGCGCGGGGGCCTACTCGCGCTTTAAATACGAGTCCGGCGTCCACCGCGTGCAGCGCGTGCCGGAGACCGAAGCGGGCGGGCGCATACACACGAGCACCGCCACCGTCGCCGTGCTGCCGGAAGTCAGCGACGTCGAGGTGAACATAGACCCCGGCGATTTGCAGATAGACACCTACCGCTCCTCCGGCGCGGGCGGACAGCACGTCAACAAGACGGAGAGCGCCATCCGCATTACGCACATACCGACGGGCACCGTCGTCGAGTGCCAGGACGAGCGCAGCCAGTACAAGAACAAGGACAGGGCGATGAAGATACTCGCCTCACGCCTTTACGAGGCCGAGCGCGCCCGGCAGATGAGCGAGCGCGCGGCCGAGCGCAAGAGCCAGGTCGGAGCTGGCATGTGCAAAGTGCGCATACGCACCTACAAATTGCCGCAGGGGCGCGTGACCGACCACCGGATAGAGCCGAGGCTCTACAAAATTGAGCGTATCATGGGAGGCGAGCGCGACGG
>CAYXVA010000208.1:0-3501 GCA_964467975.1 uncultured Oscillospiraceae bacterium
TGTAGCCGGTCTTTTTCATCATGGGTATCGTGACGGAGCCGGAGCCGACGGTGTTAGCGACGGAGGAACCGGAGGCCATGCCCTCGAGGGCGGAGGCGATGACGGCGACCTTCGCCGGGCCGCCGCTGGCGGAGCCCGCCACGCAGTTTGCCAGGTCTATGAAGAAGTTGGCTATGCCTGTCCTCTCAAGGAAGGCGCCGAATATGACGAACACGACGATGAACTTCGCGCAGACGTTGACGGGCGTGGAGAGTATGCCGTTGACGCTGTAGAATATCGTATAGATAAAGCGGTCGACGGAGATGCCGGCGGCAAAGGTGTATATGACCAGCGCGCCGGCGACGCAGAGTATAGGCAGACCCACGCAGCGGCGGCAGAGCTCGACGACCGCGAGGATGCCTATAACGCCGATGATGGAGTACATCGATGTCATGCTCGAGGCGCTGCGCACTGTCTGAGCAAACGTGTCATAGGTGAAGGAGTAATAGAAGAACGCAACAGTGCCGGCGGCCATGATTACGATGTCATACCACGGCAGGGAGTTCACGCGTACACGCTTCTTGCTGATGGGATAGGTTATGTAGCCGAGCAGGAGCATGCAGCCCATGAAAAATGTGAGGCGCTTCTCAACGCCGGCGTTGGAAAACAGTGTGGACCAGATGCAGTAGGCGGAGAAAACCGCCATGAGGAAGTCAATTATGAATTTGGGCGCGCCGGTCCAGATGCGGGTGTTGGACTCCTTGTCATACTTGCGCATGACCTCTTCGACGTCCTCCATCGTGCCAACCTCGACGTCGGCCTCCGCCGCGGCGTCGGCGGCGGCCTGGTCCTCCTCGGGTTCGTAGGACGTGCCGTCAAAGGCGTTGACGTGCGGCTTCTCGTAGTGCGGCTGCTCCTGAGCCCCGGTCTGGTCGACTACCTGGGTTTCAAACAGCCCCTCTTCTTTCTTTCTCTTCTTAGACATTGTATACCTCCCTGGCGAAAGACGCGGCGCCCTGGCTGGGCGCCGCGGACTAACGCGTTATAATTACCTGTTCAGGCGGTGGGCACCTCGATGCCCTTCTCCGCAAAGTACTTGGCCGCGCCCGGGTGATACGGGACGTCGGTGATGGAGGTGGCGAAGTCGAGGTCGAGCTCGCTCTCCTTGGCGTGGCCGAGGCTGCCCTTGTTCTCAAACACGGTGGAGACGAAGTCGTACACGGCGTCCTCGCTCACGTCGTTGCCCGCGATGACGACGGCGGCGATGGCGACGGTGGTGCAGTCTTCAGGGGTACCGTAGACGTCGGAGGCGATGGTGTACTCGCTGTAGTACGGGCTGGACTCAATCAGGGCGTCGATGTGCTCCTGGTCGAGGCTGACGAGGTAGACGCTGTTGCTGCTGGCGAGGTCGACAACGGCCGTGGTGGGCGCGCCGGCGACTATGAAAGCCGCATCGATCTTGCCGTCCTTGAGGCTGTCGACGCTGGTGGCGAAGTCCTGATAGAGCGGGTTGATGTCCTCATCGGTCATGCCGTAGGCGCTGAGGATGTCAATGGCGTTGAAGTACACGCCGGAGCCGGCGGCGCCGATAGAGACATTCTTGCCCCTGAGGTCCTCAACGGTCTTGATGTCGGGGTTGAGGGTGACAATCTGCACCTGCTCCATGTAGAGCGCCGCGACGACGGAGAAGCTGGTCACAGGCGCGGGGTCCCCGTTCTCGTCAAGGAAGAGTCGGGTTCCGGTGTAGGCATAGCTCATAACGTCGGACTGGACAAAACCAAGCTGGATTTCGCCGGACGCAATATCCTCTATATTTGTCTGAGAGCCGTTGGACGCGACGGCGGTGACCGTGGTATCGGTATTTTCGGTGACATAGCTGGCGAGCGTGCCGCCGTAGGAATAGTATGTACCGGTGTCGCCGCCTGTGCCGAACGTAAGGGTCGTGCCCGAGCCGCACGCGGCGAGGACAAATACCATCACGAGGCACAGTGCGATGGCAAGTATACGCTTCTTCATTTTGTTTCCTCCCTCAATCTTTCTCATTTGCGTTTTGCAGTTTTTCAAAACGCAAAATTCATTACAGTTCCAGTATAACCTGATTCGGGCCGAATTTCAATAGGGTATATAAATTAAAAGATGTGAAAATCTGCAAATTTTTTGACACGGCGATTCAAAAATGCGCCCTGACCCACTCGCAGGCCCTCTCGGCAAAGCGCTTCGTGGCAGGGCCGGCCCTGTCCGCGTCCGGGAGACACAGCCCTATCGTGCGGCTCGCCGGCGGGTCGAGCGGCAGACAGCGCACGCCGTCCGAGCAGTTTTTAAGCAGCAGCTCGGGCATGATGCTCACACCCAGGCCGCACTCGACCATTGCAATGACGGCGTAGTCGTCCTTTGTGGTGTACTTTATCTCGGGCTGCACTCCCGCGCACTCGAGCGTGCCTCTCGCGTCGCGGTCGCTGGTCTCGAGCAGGCCGATGAAGGTCTCGCCGGAGAGCGCGGATACGGGGAAGGAGGAGTCGTTCGCGCGCGGGTGGCCGGCGGGTATGACGGCGAGCAGGCGGTCTTTGAGCAGCGGCGTTATCTCGCCTTTTATCTGCGTGGGCAGCGGCACGAAGCCGAGGTCGGCGCTGCCCTCCGAGAGCCAAAGCTCCACGTCGTGGTAGTCGCCGCTCATAAGCTTGAGCTCGACGTTGGGGTAGTCGGCCTGGAAATCCGCGATGATACCGGGCAGCCAGTGTACGCCCACGCTGGTGAACGTGCCTATGCGCACGGTGCCGCAGTCGAGGCCGCGTATGGCGCTGGCCGTCTGCTCTAGCTGCTCGCACGAGGAGAGTATGCCGCGTATGGCAGGGATGACGCGCTCGCCGTTCGCGGTCGGCTGCGCGCCGGAGCGCGAGCGCTTTAAAAGCGCGAAGCCGAGCTCGGCTTCCAGCGCGCTTATCATGTGCGAGACCGCGCTCTGCGTCACGCCCAGGCTCTCCGCGGCGCGGGTGATGCTTTTGAGTTCCACGGCGCGCATGAACGCGTCGTATTTGTTGACAGGCATGGCTTGCCCCCTGAAAATACAAGTGATACTACTATTATATAGTAACCGTCAGCGGCGCGCAAGGCGCGGAAAAATTATTTTTTTGCGCGGGCTATTGACAAATACGGCCGAACGTGTATAATGAAAACAATTTCATACGGAATGATAGAGGCGCGGCCGACAAGAGTACGCACGCAAAAACGCCAGACAGCGTGTGCCGAAAGGGGAAGCCGCCGAGGGAACGAATGTGTGTCTGCGTGTTCGCTGCCCGGGCCGGGGGATAACATCCGTCGGACTGTCACGGTTGTGGAGCGCTATCGAAAAACAGTGAAAGCATTTTTGCCGCCATTGACTTCACCACCGGAGTAGAAGTTCAAGGGCGGTAATTATTTTGTCCCAATTTTCCTTGAGCTTCGCAATGGGAACCAGCGGGTGTGAGGCCCGCCGCGTGAAAACGCGCCGAAAAGAGAAGCGAAAGGAAAAGATGAAAATGACCA
>CAYXVA010000209.1:0-3500 GCA_964467975.1 uncultured Oscillospiraceae bacterium
GAGCACCTGACTCTTAATCAGGGTGTCCAGGGTTCGAGTCCCTGATGGTGTACCATTTAGTTGGTGCTTTTAACGGTGAGGGTCCACCCGTTCCCATTCCGAACACGGAAGTTAAGCTCACCTGTGCCGACGATACTTGTCTGGAGACGGACTGGGAAAATAGGTCAGTGCCAACACAAAAGAGGCACAGCTATATAGCTGTGTCTCTTTTACTACATGCCAGCTCCGGCGCGGGGGAGAAGAAAGCGGGAGGTCGACGGATGAAATACTACATAATGTACATCGTTTCTATGCTCATATTCGGCTCAAACGGCGTTTTCGCATCGCACATCGAGCTGACAAGCGCGGAAATTGTCTGCATGCGCACGCTGATAGGCAGCCTTGCGCTCATCCTTGTCCTGCTCATTTCGCGCACGAAGAGCGACTGGGGCGCTATGAAGCGCGAGGCATTGAAGCTCATAGCCGCGGGTGTGTGCCTCGGCGTAAACTGGGCGCTGCTGTTCGAAGCCTACAAGCTCATGAGTGTCTCGATGGCCACACTGACCTATTACACCGCGCCGGTTATTGTGCTGCTGCTCAGCCCGCTGCTTCTGAAGGAGAAGCAGACTGCGCGCGCATATATTGGAATGGCGGCCGCAGTCGTCGGATTGGTGCTGGCGGTGGGCTTGAGTGACACCGCAGTAACTGCGCGCGGATTGCTTGTCGGCCTGGGCAGTGCGGTGTTCTACGCCGGACTCATAATCTTCAACAAGAAGATAGACGGAGTCACCGGTCTGCCGCTGACTACAATCGAGATGGTAATAGCCACTTGCGTCATGCTGCCGTATGTGCTGCTCACGGGTGGACACGTCGGATTCCCGCCGGACACCGAGGGGACGCTCTACCTTATCTTCCTGTGCCTGGTGAACACCGGCCTTGCCTGCTGGCTCTATTTCTCCAGCATGAACAGGCTGCCGGCCCGCGGCGTGGCGCTCTTCGGCTATGTCGACCCTGTGAGCGCGCTGATTTTCTCCGGGATTTTCCTCGGCGACCGGCTTGGCGCGCTGCAGATTCTCGGCGCGATTTTGGTTTTTGCAGGTGCAGCTTTTGGGCAATCGCGGTCAAAATCGATTGGGATTGACACAATCTGAACAAGAGTGTATAATGTCTGCCCCGGAGGTGTTTTGATGAAGCGCTGGCGCGACATGCTCTTTGACAACGGTTTTGAGGAACACTACCATTTCCACATCGGTATGCGGATAATCAAGACCGCGCTTGCCGTGCTCGTGTGCGGCCTTATCGGATGGCTGCGAGATAAGGACGGGCTGAACTTCTTTTCCATGATCGCGGCCATTATCTGCATACAAAAGAGCACGGAGGCCACTATAAAGAACTCCTTCAACCGTGTGATAGGCACGGCGATAGGCGGAGCGTACGGCGTCGCGGTGCTGTTTGCAGAGACGCAGCTGCATATGCAGCGGCTGTTCATGCCGCTCTACGTCCTGGTGATTTCCGTGATGATTATCCCCATCATCGTCACGACGCTCGCGATTCACAAGCCCACGATAACGGGCTTCACATGTATCGTATTTTTGAGCGTGGCGGTATACCACATCGGCGACGCGTCGCCGTATACGTACGCGATGAACCGTTTGCTGGATACGATAATAGGCATTGTGGTCGCGCTTATAATAAACCTGGCGATGCCCGGCGCGGCCCCAATAAAGCCGCCCGAGACTGTGTGCGCATGCCGCCCGGAGCCGACGGATACGCTTGGGCAGAACGGGGAAGAGACCGTGGCAAAGTGAAAAACAAAGCCGCCCTTAAGGGCGGCTTCTTGCTTGAGAAAACTGTTTACTTTCCGACCCAAATGCGCTATAATATTCAGGCCGATACGCGCCCGTAGCTCAGCTGGATAGAGTGTCAGACTCCGACTCTGAAGGCCGTGCGTTCGAATCGCATCGGGCGTACCACAAAAAACCGCTTATTTCGTTTGAAATAGGCGGTTTTTCTTATTTTTTGGGCTATTTAAATTTTTTGTTTGGACGAAAGTTCAACAAAAATTCAACTCAGCCCAAAAATTCAACTGGTGTGGGTGTTCTTAAAGTAAATATCGCTCAAGATATCGGCGCTTTGAGCGTCGGCCTCGGCTATGACGTGGGCGTAAATGTCCGAGGTCGTACTCACTTGCGCATGACCCAGCCGCTTTGATATGCTTACACTGTCCATGCCGCCAAAGTACAGCATGGAGGCCATTGTGTGCCGGAAAGCGTGGGGGCTGATGTGTGGAAGGCGGTGGCGCTTGCTAAAACGGTCAAGCCATGTTGTGACGCTGTCCGGATGCATTGGCGCGCCAGTGTCTTGTGCAAACACAAAGCCTCTGTCCTGATAGTATTCGCCGAGCCGGAAGCGCTCTTCAATCTGCCAGACGCGGTAATCTTTCAGCAGCGAGACAGTCTCGGGCGGGACGGAGACATAGCGCTCGCTGGACTTCGTTTTCAGCTTACCCTCGTAGACGCCCCTGTCCGGCGTGTATGATATGCTGCGGCAAATAAACACGCGAGAACGCGCAAGGTCTACACACTCCCATTTCAAGCCAAGCACTTCACCACGCCGCGCGCCGGTTATCATGAGCAGATGCACCAGCGCCCGCCACTTGAGCGGCTCGGATTGCAGAGCCGTGTTTATGGCGTCGATGTCGGCGGGCTGTAAATAATTCGCCTTGTACCTCTCTGCTCGTGGAGGCTCGGAGCGCGAGGCCACGTTGAAGGGCACAAGGCCCTCCTTGACTGCCTGAGTGAGCACAATTGAGATAAAGCGGTGATAGCGCAACACGCTTTTAGCACTCAGCCCGCCGCCTGTGCGCTTGTTCTGTCCCGGCTGCATGAGCTTGCCGTAAAACTCGTTGAGGTGATGCGCCTGTAAATCTCGAAGCTTGATATGCCCAATAGCCGGGTATATGCGCCGTGTCATGTTGCGGTAGTCCACGAGGGTTTTGTGGCTGTCGCCGCGCTGTTCGCGGAGCGTAAGGACGTACTCGGCGTATTGCTCGAAAGTCTGGCGGGTGTCGCTTGTCAACCCCTCCCGGCACTGCTTTTCAAAGACCGCGGCGAAAGCCTCGGCCTTTTTTCGTGCGCTCCTTTCCGTCCAAGTGGGCGAGACTGTAAAAGTGGCCGTCCACGGCTTGAGCTGTCGCCCATCGGCTCCACGGCCACGGTGAACACGGATAGAAAACGATATCAACTTGCCGGACTTGTCCCGGCGCTCTTGGAGACTAGCCATTGTCTGCCCCCGTTGGCGTGTCCGTAGCTTTATAGCGGGGCGTTTCCAGTATTTCTTCTAGTCTATCAAGTAATTTGTTTTGCCCCTCCCTGTTAATGCGCCCTGTTAGTATATTGAGCATTGCGTATGAAGCGTTTTTATTTCTGCCGGTTTTTATATCTTTCCGAATCATACTAAGTATTTCTTTCTCTTCTTCCGGCGTTTCAAATTTGGATTCGTCCACTGAATAGCTGTATATG
>CAYXVA010000210.1:0-1580 GCA_964467975.1 uncultured Oscillospiraceae bacterium
CTAGTTTTGTCGAACGTATAAAATGAATTTGTGTGGGCAAGCTATGGCATGAGAAAACGCAAAGGAGGCCGCAAGGCATGATTATGGACCGCATTGCCCTTGTGCTCGCCATCATCGGCGGCATCAACTGGGGCAGCATCGGACTGTTCCGCTTCGACATCGTCGCGTGGCTTTTCGGCGGGCAGACCGCAACCGTCAGCCGGGTCATCTACACCCTCGTGGGTCTGGCCGCGCTCTGGTGTATATCGCTGCTGTTCCGCCACAACGAGGCCGAAGACGAGGCATAAGCGTGAACTAAAGTGGCAAATCCGCCCCAATACGGGGCGGATTTTGCCTTACAGGGCTGAACTTATATGCTAAATTTACTAAATTAGCCGGAACTATGGAGATGCAACGGAGAAAAAGCTATTGCAGCGCCGCCGGAGGCTGATTGCGCTCTCCGCAGCGCTGATTATACTGCTGGGCGGCTATGCCATCACGCGCACGTCGGATATCGCGACATACGTCCATTCACCGGCAGTATCTTCGACATAGAGCGCGGGGAGGCCGCGTCCGCGCTCAACTCCATACGCTATTACGTCTGGATACCCAAAGTGTGGGGTTCACGCGGAGGCTGGACCTATCGCATCACGCTGACCATGAGCAATGGGGAGGAATATTCCTGTATCTTCGGCGACAACTGGATTGACGCCAACAACGTGGCGTATTTCCTTCGGGGCGAGGGCCTGAGCGCGTACACGATTGAATAAAAAAGACGCGGAGAGCAACTCTCTCCGCGTCGTGCTTTTTTTAGCCCACGGTGCCGGTGGCGGTTATGGTCTCGAGGTCCACGCCGCCGTAGGTGCCCTGGAAGTGCCAGGAGACCTCGATCTGCGCCGGGGTGGTCACACCGGTTATCGTGACGGTGCCGAGCAGGTTCGTGCCCTGGCCGGGGCCGTCGTAGTCAATCTCCTGGGTGTCGAAGTAGTAGGTCTGGCCGCCTATTGTGACCCAGCCGCCGTGCCAGGCGGCAGTGCTCTGCAGGCTCCAGCTCTCGGCGTTCACGGTGACCGTGAGCGTGCTGCCGCTGAGCGTCCAGTCGGCGACGATGTTCAGCGACGTGCCGGTGTCGGAGCGCAGCGAGCCGCTGGCGTTGGCCACAGGCGTGGGCGACGGCGACGGTGTCGGGGACGGCGTTGGCGAGGGGGTGGGCTCGCTCGACGGGGTCTCGGTGGGCTCGGTCGACGGGCTCGTGCTTGCGGGCGCGTTTGTCTCGTCCGCCGGGGCCGTCACGTCGGTCGTGTTGGCCGAGGGAGTGGGCGCCGTCGCGTCGTCCCCGCCCGTGCCGCACGAGCGCAGCACAATCACCAGCGCTATCACTATAACTATGAGCATCAGCAGGGCGAAAATAACGCCCGCCGGGCTGCCCTTTTTACGATTGTTAGCCATGGGAAATCACCTCTCTACGTATCATACATCCTTAGACGACGTATGTCCAGCAAAGTTTCCGACAATTTTCTGATAATTCACAGGGTCCGTCGCGGTCTCGGTGTTGAACACGAGTACGCGGCTGTGTTCGTCAAGCCCGCTCAAAGAGCGCA
>CAYXVA010000210.1:1680-3490 GCA_964467975.1 uncultured Oscillospiraceae bacterium
GAGCGCACGCGCGCGGCGCACACAGTCATCGTAGCCGAGCTCCGTCACCGTCACGTTCGCCCCTTCGGCGGCGATGGCGTCGTAACGGGCTCTCGCGCTGCCCTTAGGCATGAGCACGACGGCGCGCCGGCCCATACGATGCGCGCACCAGGCCACGGCGCGGCCGTGATTGCCGTCGGTGGCGGTGTAGAACGTGCGCACCCGTCCGGATGCCGAGGCATTCCAGCTCGCCGCGCCGAGCGCGGAGGCCATGGCATAGCCCGCGCCCATGATTTTAAAAGAGCCGGGCCCAAAGCGCCGCCCCTCGTCCTTGACGTACACCGCGCCGAGGCCGAGCGAGCGCGCGGCCCCCGGCAGCTCCACGAGCGGAGACGGGGCGTAAAACGGCGCGCCGCACCAGAATTCAAGCGCGCCGAGTGCGTCGGAGCGCGTCACGGGCGTATACACATCGTCCGTGAGGTGGTTTTCCACCCAATCCATATCTTCACCGCCTTAAAAACAGCTTTCGGCTATTATACCACGCCTGTCAAACGTTGAAAACGCCGCCGGAGAAGCGTAAAAACGGCGGCAAGCCGCTGTGGCCTGCCGCCGAATTTTCGCACGCTTTATGTCAGGGTCCAGTTCTGGCTCTCCGTCTGGAGCTGCACCATGTGCGCGTAGATGCCGCCGCGCTCCATGAGCTGCGCGGGCGTGCCCTGTTCGGCCACCCGACCGCGGTCGAGCACCACAATCTTGTCCGCGCCGGCCACGGTGCGCATCCGGTGGGCAATCACGAGCACGGTCTTGTCACGTATCAGCCGCGAGAGGGCGGACTGTATGAGCGTCTCGTTCTCCACGTCCAGCGAGGCCGTGGCCTCGTCAAGCAGTATAATCGGCGCGTTCTTGAGGAAGGCGCGGGCGATGGAGATACGCTGCCGCTCGCCGCCGGAGAGATCGCAGCCGTTTTCGCCGATGTTGCTGTTCCACTTGTCCGGCAGCTTTTCCGCGAACTCGTCGACGTTTGCCAGACGCGCGGCGGCGAGCACCTCCTCGTCGGTGGCGTCCTTGTTGCCGATGCGGATGTTCTCCATTATCGTGTTGTCAAAGAGCGTCACGTCCTGAAAAACGATGGAGTACAGCGAGAGCAGCGCCTCCGGGTCGACCTTCGAGATGTCCATGCCGCCCACGGTGATTTTGCCCTTGCCTATGTCCCAGAATCGGGACGCGAGGCGCGAAACGGTGGTCTTTCCGCCGCCGGAGGGGCCCACCAGCGCCGTGACCTCGCCCTGGTTAGCCGTGAAGGACACGTCCTCCAAAACTGTCTCCCCGGTGTTGTAGGCAAACCCCACGTGGTCGAAGCATATGTCGCAGCCGTCGTTGGTGAGCCGGGTCTCGCCCTGCTGTATTGGGTGGTCGAGGATCTCGTTCATGCGCGCGATGTTCGTGCGCGTGCTTATGACCGCCGCGAGGTTTTGCAGCGCGCTCTGCAGCGGGTCGTACAGGCGGGAGACGACGAGCAGGAACATGAAGAACGTCAGCACGTCAAGCTCGCCGGCAATCAGCAGCACGGAGCCAGTCAGCGCCACCGCGGCGATACCCAGCTTGAGGATAAGCGACGCGCTCACCACGAAGGCCGCCAGACCGAACTCGTTGATGATGGAGCGGCGCTCCACCGCGCGTATCTTCTTTTCCAGGCCGCGGAGATACTCGCCCTCCGCGTTGTTGGCCTTCAAATCCTGCACCGCCTCGATGCACTCCTGGATGCCGTCGGCGCAGGCCATTTTGGCGTCCATGGCCTTCTGGTTCAGCCTTTCCTGCACCTTCGCCGAGC
>CAYXVA010000211.1:0-3469 GCA_964467975.1 uncultured Oscillospiraceae bacterium
CTAAACGGAGCATTTGGTCGTGCGTCGAGAGGTACAGTTCCTCTAAAAGCTGCTCAGCGTTTTTCGGCATTTGCTTCACCGCCTATCTGTTTATAACGCGCAGGGCATTGGCAATATTGGTATAAGCTCCAAAGTTCGCCCTTGCCCGTGCGGCTTCGATGTGAATGTATGTTACAATCCAATCCCTATTATAACAGAACTCTCCAAAAAGGCGAACAAAATATTCGACAAGAAAAACAAAATTTTCACCCGGCAGCGCGACTGCCGTCTAAAAAACGAGAACAAGCGGGCTTCGCGTCTGAAACAAACAAATCCGAACTCCGGCGCAGCGAGTTCGGATTTGAAAGGAGGGGCAAGGGATTGGATAGTGAATAGTGAAGAGTTGAAGCCGCAGGCTGTGCCCGCGGCTTCTGGTGCCGGTGACGGGGGTCGAACCCGTACATCCTTGCGGATATGGGATTTTAAGTCCCAGGTGTCTGCCAATTCCACCACACCGGCGTGTGTTAATGTTACCATTCCGGGCGCGTTATGTCAAGGCGGGCGGATGCAGAAACCACTTGATATCAAGGCCCGCTGTGGGTATAATATACTGATACAGAATAATTTGAACTATCATGTACAGGTGTTGAGATGAAGTATAGCGAGTGGATATTTCCCGACGGCGCGCCGGAGATTCCGGAGAGCCTGGTTGCAGCGGGATACACGCCGCTGCTTGCGGCGGTGCTGGCGCACAGGGGCATCATGGACCCGGCTGAGGCCAACGAATTTATATATGGCGGCGAAGAGCTGCTGCTTCCGGCCGAGACTATGACGGATATGCCGAAGGCCGCCGCGCGCGTGCGCAGCGCGATTGAAAACGGCGAGACCGTCGCGGTCTACGGCGATTACGACGTGGACGGCATAACCTCAGCCTGCCTCGTCACCAGCTATCTGCGCTCAAAGGGGCTCACGTGCATACCGTACATACCCGACAGGCTCGAGGAGGGCTACGGGCTCAACAGCGCGGCGCTTGACACGCTCGCCGGGCGTGGCGCAACGCTTGTGATAACCGTCGACTGCGGTATCACCGCCGCCGCTGAGGCCGTTCACGCCCGTGAGCTGGGCGTGGACCTCATTATAACTGACCACCACGAGTGCGGCTCGGGCGTGCTGCCCGATGCATACGCCGTCGTGGACCCCAAACGCCCTGATTGCAATTACCCGAACAAGGGCCTGGCCGGCGTGGGAGTGGCGTTCAAGCTGCTCTGCGCCATCGAGGGCAGCGCTACGGCCTTGCTGGAGAAATATTCCGATCTCGTCGGAGCCGGTACGGTGGCTGACGTAATGCCGCTCACAGGCGAAAACCGCTACATAGTCCGCCGCGGCCTGGAGCAGATGGAGCACCGCCCCAGGCCGGGAGTGGCCGCCCTGCTGGGCGAGTGCGGCGGCGGGACAAAGCGCATGACGGCCACAACCGTGGGCTTCACGCTCGCGCCGAGGATCAACGCAGCCGGGCGGCTGGGCAACGCGGCGCTGGGCGCGAAGCTGCTGCTGGCCGCAAGCCTGGCCGAGGCGGTGCCGCTGGCGCAGGAGCTCTGCCGGATGAACCGCGAGAGACAGGAGCTCGAGCACGAGATTTGGGAGCAGGCGCACGAGCTGCTCAGGAAAAATCCGCCGGACGGGCCTATCGTGCTCGCGAGTGAAGGCTGGCACCAGGGCGTGATAGGTATCGCCGCGAGCCGCCTGGCCGAGGAGTTCTGTCTGCCCTGTGTCATGATATGCCTCGACGGCGAGATGGGCAAGGGCTCGTGCCGCAGCTATGGCGGCTTCAACCTCTTTGACGCGCTCAGCGCATGCTCGGAGTGCCTTGAGGGCTTCGGCGGGCACGCGTTGGCGGCGGGGCTCACTATCCGCCGTGACAGGGTCGATGATTTCCGCGCCAAGCTGACGGAGTATTACAGAAACTGCCCCGCGCCCGAGCATCCGCGGCTCGAGTGCGAGCTGAGGATAGACGACCCGGCGCTGCTCACTATGGAGTGTGTAGAGTCGCTGGAGCTGCTTGAGCCGTATGGCGCCGGGAACCCGCGCCCGACTCTCTGCATCACCGACGTCGTTTTGGAGCGCGTGACGCCGATAGGCGGCGGCAACCACCTGAAACTGCGCCTGGGCAAAGGCGGGGTGGAGTTCGACTGCGTAATGTTCGGCTGCCGCGCGGAGGCGCTCGGCGCCAGGGAGGGCGACCGGGTAGACGCCGCGTTTTACCCACAGATAAACGAATTCCGCGGCCGCAGGAGCGTGCAGCTGCTGATGACCGACCTACACCGCGCGGACACGCGCCTGGAGTGCGAGGATATACTTGTGTCCGGAGAGCTGCCATGCGCCTGGGAGTGCGAATCGCTCAGGCCCGACAGGCGCGATTTTGTGCGCGTCTGGCGCTGGCTGGAGCACGCCGGCGGTGAGATTTCGGGCAAAATAGGGGAGCTGGCCAGCTGGGGCCCCCAGGGGATGAACCCGGCAAAGACGGCGCTTTGCCTGCGCGCTATGAGCGAAGAGAGCATCGCGGCGCTCAAATGCCTCGGCGGCGTGCTCAATGTTATGGCCCTCAAGCGCGAGGGAAAGGCAAACCTGGAGGCCAGCCCGGTGATGACCGCGCTGCACGCCAGATTGGAGGAATACCGTGACAGGAGGCGTAGACATGACTGAAGAGAGAGATAAAGCCGCTGCCTTGCCGCCGGATGGCACGGAGATTGTCCAAGCCGAGACGCAGCACGGGCAGGCCGCCGCAGACGCGCTCAAGGAGGACGTACAGCGCGAGATGAAGCAGGCGCGCTCCGCCGGGGACGACACCGAGTGGGCGCCCATCCCCGTCGGCGGGCCAAAGACCGAGCACAGCCCGCTCGATCCCGAGGAGGGCTGGCGTGAGCTCGAAGCGCGGCTGCGCTCGGGGAATATACCCATGAACATGGAGCGCGTCCGCGCGGCCTACGAGTACGCCGCAAAAATGCACGAGGGCCAGAAGCGCCGCGACGGCTCGCCGTACGTCACGCACTGTATTGCCACGGCGGAGATTATTGCCGAGCAGGGGCTTGACGAGGACAGCGTGGTGGCCGCGCTGCTCCACGACGTCATAGAGGACACGCCCGCCACGCACGACGACGTGAAGCGCCAATTCGGCGCCACCGTCGCGGACATAGTCGAGGGCGTCACAAAGCTGACGCGCGTACAGTGGACCAGCCACGAGGAGGAGCAGGCCGAAAACCTCAGAAAGATGCTCATGGCTATGGCCAAGGACATCCGCGTCATACTCATAAAGATTGCCGACAGGCTGCACAACATGCGCACGATGGACTACCAGAGCAGCGAAAAGCAGCTGATAAAGAGCGCTGAGACGATGGAGATATACGCGCCCATTGCGCACCGGCTCGGCATGCAGAAGATAAAGTGGGAGCTCGAGGACCGCTCGCTCTACTACCTCGACCGCGAGGGCTAC
>CAYXVA010000212.1:0-3423 GCA_964467975.1 uncultured Oscillospiraceae bacterium
AAATATACCGCGAAAACGTCAGAAAGAAAATTTCAAAGTTTTTAATGACCTTCTAATTTCGCCATGGCATAATGCGCCTAAGCCAAAAGCAGTTTGAAAATCAGGAGGAAACGACCTTGAAGAAAAAGACCTTATTGACAATCCTCATCGCCGTGGTCCTTGTTGCGGCAATCGTGCTCGGCCTGGTGTGGTACTTTGTCTGGAACGACAGCGCCTATATCGGCAAGGAGGCCGCGCAGAATGCGGCTTTGTCGGACGCGGGGCTCACATCCGGCGACGTGCAGCGGCTCAAGAGCAGCTTTGAGCGCGACGACGGCTTGGTGTACTACGAGGTGAGCTTTGTGAGCGGCGTCACGGAGTACGAGTACGTTATAGACCCGAACACCGGCGCGGTGCTGCACATGGAGACGGAAAACGCGTACGATTGAGCGGCAAACGGCAAAAGGCGTCCTGCGGGGCGCCTTTTTGCGCTCCGGCGCCGAATAACGGGCGCGCGGTGCGTTTACAATATTGCCATTGCTGCACCGCTGCGGCCGGATATGTGAAAAATAAATATATTTAGGCGCACAGATGCGGGCTTTTGCGTTGAAATGTGGGACGAAGGATGGTATACTTGTGTTCAGCACATTGAGCTTTGAGACCAATAAGCATAGGAGGAGGAAACATGACTGTAAAAGAGCTGGAGCTGACAGCGGCCAAGGGACGGCTGCTGGGGCTCGAGATGGTTTACCGCGCCGCAAGCGGGCACATTGGCGGCTCGCTGAGCGCGATGGACGTGCTCACAGAGCTGTACTTTGATGTTCTGAAAGTCGATCCGGCCAACCCGAGCGACCCCGGCCGCGACCGCTTTGTCATGAGCAAGGGCCACTGCACGCCCGCGCTCTATGCCGTGCTCGCGCTGCGCGGCTATTTCCCCGAGAGCGAGCTGGAGCTCTTCCGCTCCATAAAGGGCCACATGTCCGGGCACCCCGACATGGTACACGTCAAAGGCGTGGACATGTCCACCGGCTCGCTCGGCCAGGGGCTTGCGGCCGCGGGAGGCATGGCCCTCGCGGGCAAGCTCGACGGCAAGGGCTACCGCGTCTACGCCCTCATGGGCGACGGCGAGATCGAGGAGGGCGAGATCTGGGAGGCCGCGATGGCCATCCACAAGTACAAGCTCGACAACCTCTGCGGCATCGTCGACGTGAACGGGCTTCAGATAGACGGCGCGACCGCCGACGTCATGCCCTCGGAGCCGCTCGACGCCAAGTTTGCCGCCTTCGGCTGGCACGTCATAAAGGCCGACGGGCACGACTTCGAGTCGCTGCGCGCGGCGTTCAAAGAGGCGGAGGAGACCAAGGGCGCGCCGAGCGTTATCCTCGCGCGCACCGTCAAGGGCAAGGGCGTCTCCTACATGGAGAACAACGCCGGCTGGCACGGCAAGGCGCCCAACGCCGAGCAGTTCGAGCAGGGCAAGGCCGAGCTGGAAGCGGCCATAGCGAAACTGGAGGTGGAATGATATGGAGAAAATTGCCACTCGTGGAGCCTACGGCGAGGAGATAGCCAAGCTCGCCGCCGAGTACCCTGAGCTCGTCGTGCTCGACGCCGACCTCTCCAGCGCCACCATGACCAAGACCTTTGCGGCGCAGTACCCCGAGCGCTTTTTCGACATGGGCATCGCCGAGGCGGACATGATGGGCTTTGCAGCGGGCCTCGCGGCCTGCGGGAAAAAGCCGTTTGCAAATTCCTTCGCCATGTTCACCGCGGGCCGGGCCTGGGAGCAGGTGCGCAACTCCATTGCCTACCCGCACCTGAACGTCAAGTGCGTCGGCTCGCACGGAGGCCTCTCCGTCGGAGAGGACGGTGCGACCCACCAGTGCGTCGAGGATCTTGCGCTCATGAGCGCGATACCCGGCATGATGGTGGTGAACCCCTGCGACGGCCCCGAGATGCGCCTGGCTGTGCGCGCCCTCGTCGAGTACGACGGCCCTGCCTACCTGCGCCGCCGCCGCATGGCAGTCGAGAGCGTCACCGACGAGACGCCGGGCTATGAGTTTGCGCTCGGCAAGGCCGCCATCGTGCGCGACGGCGCCGACGTCACCCTCGCCGCTACCGGGCTCATGGTGCAGCGCGCCCTCGCCGCGGCGGACATCCTCGCCGGAAAGGGCATATCCGCCCGCGTGCTCGACGTCCACACGATAAAGCCACTCGACACCGAGGCCATCCTCGCCGCGGCGCGCGAGACCGGCTGCATCGTCACCAGCGAGGAGCACAGCGTAATAGGCGGCCTGGGCAGCGCCGTCGCCGCCGTCTGCGCCGAGAACTGCCCCGTGCCCGTCGTGCGCCACGGCGTAAACGACGAGTTCGGCCGCTCCGGCAAGGCTGAGCTGGTGCTCGAGTACTACGGCCTCACCGCGGACGGTATAGTCGAGGCAGCCGGGCGAGCAGTTGACATGAAGAAATGATGCTATATTGTTAAATTAACCACAAAAATTTATCAACATAGCCTCAATTTTGTGCACATAAACAAAAATCCGCTCCTAATTTCATATGAAACGTGCATTGAAAAAGCCGATTTGACGGAGTTACAATACATGCAGAGGCAATAGGATGCACAGGAGATTTATAGGTGCGAAGTCGCGGGCTGCAGGTCTGCGGTTCGCACCTTTTTCTTTTGGACTTATTGGGAAATACTATTGCACGGAAAGGGGAAATGTTGATGGATGGTAGGCTTGAGTTCTTTGAAGATGAGCCAATAATAGCCGCTGTAAAGAGCGAAGAGCAGCTTTGCAGGGCAATAGAGTCTGATTGCAACGTCATATTTTTCCTGTTCGGCAATATATGCAACATCTCATCGTTGGTCAAACGTGTAAAAGATGCCGGTAAGCACGCACTGGTGCATGTCGACCTTATCAACGGCCTGGCGGCCAAGGAGATAGCGGCGGACTTCATCAGGAGTTTTACGCAGGCGGACGGCATAATAAGCACGAAGCCGCAGCTTTTGCGGCATGCGCGGGAGGTCGGGCTCATAACGGTGCTGCGTGTGTTTGTTTTGGACTCCATGGCTCTGGACAATATAGACAAACTGCGCACGTCGTGCAATCCGGACCTCCTGGAACTGGTCCCGGGCATAGCGCCGAAGGTCATCAAGCTTGTGAAATCGCTCTACCGCACACCGATCATAGCGGGCGGGCTGATACGTGACAAGGAGGACACGGTGAACGCGCTGTCGGTCGGGGCAATAAGTATCTCCACGAGCTGCGAGGCGGCGTGGAGAGAAATGGGGGTGAGCTGAGCCGCCGGGAGCGCGGCGGAAAAATCATCAGAAAGGAAGTGAAGTCGTGAAGTACATAATGGCGCTTGACCAGGGCACGACGAGTTCGCGCTGCATAATATTCAACCGCAGCGGACGAATATGCTCCGTGGCGCAGAAGGAGTTCA
>CAYXVA010000213.1:0-3400 GCA_964467975.1 uncultured Oscillospiraceae bacterium
GGAGAGGGCGCACATAACCTCGTCATAGTGATAGACCTCGGGGACAAAGCCGGGCGCGAGCTGCCCTTCGAGCATGAGTATCTGCGCCTCGATCTTGTTGCGGTATGTATCCAGGGGACGGCCGGAGGAACGCAGCAGCTTGTCCGCCTGCTTTACGACGACAGAGTGGCCGTCGGCCTTAGAGCGGATCTTAAAGACATAGTTGATGTTGCCGTCGCCTATCTCGACGCACTCGGTCTCCTCGTCGGGAGCGAACTTGCCGAGCACCTCCACGGCGTAACGCTTGACGTCCTCCGTGGTCATGAGAAAGAAGCTGTCAAAATTGCTCATTTTTAGTTTTCCTTTCTTATCCGCAGATATTATTGATACGCTTTTGACTAAATAGTACACCCCAAATCAACACAAGTCAACAACTTAAAACAACAAAATACAACAATGCTGCCCGGGTTTTAAGCTCCCAAATATCGCCTGAATGGGATGTTGTTTTTAATGCAGTGCCATAAAAGTGATAATTTGATAGTTAAAGAAGGCAAAATTGCTGTTGATTTTCACTGAGAGTATATATATAATAAAATCAATATCAGGCAATTGTGATGCTGTTGTATACCAATTGAGATGAGGAAATGTTATGCTGAAAATCGAACGACAAAACATTATCGCCAAAGAAATCAACAAACAGGGCTTCGTGCTTGTCCCGGCGCTCAGCGAGCTCTTCCACTGCAGCGAGGAGACAGTGCGTCGCGATCTGAAAGAGATGGAGCGGGAGGGGCGCCTTGTACGCACGCACGGCGGCGCCTATCAGTTCGAGCGCTTTGACAAGAGCTATCCGACGGACCTCCGCAAGATGATGCTCCGCCGGACAAAGAGCCGCCTCGCCGCGCAGGCCATGCTTCACATACAGGAAAACGAGGTCGTCATGCTCGATTCAAGCACGACCTGCCTGACCTTGGCGGAGGCCATGATACAGTCGCAGAAGCCGCTGACCATCATAACCAATTCGCTGCTCATCTGCTCCCTGTGCAGCGAGCACGAGACCAATATAGACCTGATCTGTGTCGGGGGAGCTCTCCGCAGGAGGACGACCTCGTTCACAAACCAGCACACACTCGACATCCTCAAATGCTACTACGCCGACAGCGCTTTCATAAGCTGCCCGAAGATAACGATGGAGTTCGGGCTGTCGGACAACCACCTGAGCGAGGCGAATGTACGCAAGACCATGCTCAACCAGTCGAAGCGCCGCTATGTGGTCATGGACCACACGAAGTTTGACGAGAATGCCAACATGGTCATTGGCGGGCTGGACGTGGTGGACATGATAATAACCGACCAGGAGCTGGGCCGGGAGTGGGAGGCTTTCGCCTCTAAAAGGTCGATAGACATAGAGTACTGTGCCAAATGAGAGATCCTGTATATCCGGGCCGCGGCGCCATGCGGCGCCGCAGCCCGGATATTTTTTTCAGAGCTTCTGATCGGGGTCCCACTCGAAGGGCTCGTATGGCAGCTCGTCCGGGCACCAGCTCTGTCCCGTAAGGTTGACGCGCTCGATTTCATCCAGCAGCTCGAGCGACGGGACGTGATGTCCGCCGTCGAACGCCGTGTCCAGCCATGTGTCGACTATTTCGAGCGCCGTCCATACGCCGATGAGCCGCCCGCCGAGGCAGAGCACGTTCGAGTCGTTGTGCCGCCGCGTGAGATATGCCCCGTAGGAGTCCCAGACCTCGGAGGCGCGGACGCCCGCGTATTTGTTTGCGGCTATGCTCATGCCGATGCCGGAGCCGCAGATGAGTATGCCGCGGTCCGCCTTCCCGCCGGACACGGCCGAGGCCACCCGGGCGGCATAGTACGGATAACGGGAGGGCTCGGCCCCGCTGCCGCAGTTTACATATTCTATCTTGCGGCTGTCGAGCCGCTCCATGATTGCAACCTTCAGCTCGTAGCCGGAGTCGTCGCAGGCGATGTATACCGGTTTTTCCATGGCTTCAGCGCTTGAGCGCGACGGCCTCTTCGGCCCTGGCGGCGACGTCGGCGGCGGTTATGTGATAGCGCTCCATGAGTGCGAGCGGGTCGCCGCTGTGTCCGAACACGTCCTGTATGCCCACGCGCAGCACGGGCACGGGGCAGGCCTCGCACACCGTCTCGGTGACGGCGGCGCCGAGGCCGCCGGGGATGTTGGCCTCCTCCGCCGTGACGATGCAGCTGGTGCTCCTGGCGGCTTCGATGACCGCGTCGCGGTCGAGCGGCTTGATCGTGTGCATGTCCAGTACGGCGGCATCTATGCCGCGCGCGGCGAGCATGTCTCGGGCTTTCATGGCCTCCTGAACCATGAGCCCGGTCGCGATGATGGTCACGTCGCGGCCCTCGGCGAGGCGGGAGGCGCGCCCGAGCTCAAACGTGTAGCCGGGGATGAAGTTCGTGCACTCCTCGATGTCGAGCCGGCCGAGGCGCATGAAGCACGGCCCGACGTATTTGGCTATGGCACGTGTCATGAGCCTTGTCTCGTTGGCGTCGCATGGGGAGAGGACAGTCATGCCGGGAATGGCGCGCATGACGGCGATATCCTCGATGCACTGATGGGTCGCGCCGTCCTTGCCGACGGTGACGCCGGCGTGCGTGCCTATGATCTTGACGTTCAGGCGCGGATACGCGAGGGAGTTCCTTATCTGCTCAAAGGCGCGCCCGGCGGTGAACATGGCAAACGAGTTCACAAACACGGTCTTGCCGCAGGTCGCGAGGCCGGCGGCCATGCCGACCATGTTGGCCTCGGCAATGCCTATGTTGAAAGAGCGCTCCGGATAGAGCTCGGCAAACTTCTCGGTCCTTGTGCAGCACTGGAGGTCGGCGTCGAGCACGACTATGCTCTCGTCGGAGCCGATCTCCGCGAGGGCTTCTCCGTAGGCGGTGCGGGTTGAGATCTTAGTCATGGCTTTCGGCCTCCTTTGCTGCTTTTTCGACCTCCGCGTCCAGCTCGGCGGCGGCGGCGAGGTATTGCTCGGTATTGGGGTCATTGCCGTGCCAGGCACAGCTGTTCTCCATGAAAGAGACGCCCTTGCCCTTGATGGTCTTTGCGATTATGACGCTGGGCTTTTCGGTCTCCTGCCTTGCGGCGGCGAAAGCGGCTTCGATGCTCTCTATATTGTGTCCGTCGCAGGTGAGGACGTTGAAGCCAAAGGCCTCGAACTTCTTATCTATGGGGCGCGGGGACATGATCTCGTCTATGCTGCCGTCTATCTGGAGCCCGTTGTTATCCACGATCGCGCAGAGGTTACTGAGTGCAAGATTGCCCGCGGCCATGGCGGCCTCCCAGATCTGGCCCTCCTCGAGCTCGCCGTCGCCCAGCATGCTGTATACACGGTAGTTTTTGTGGTCGAGCTTGCCGGCGAGCGCCATGCCGACAGCG
>CAYXVA010000214.1:0-3390 GCA_964467975.1 uncultured Oscillospiraceae bacterium
ATCCGACCGCCGAGGCGCTTGTGGAGAGCGCGAAGGGGCATATCCGGCTTTTGAACGACTGCGGCTTTGACGACGTCTGCCTCTCGCTCAAGAGCAGCAGTGTGCCGCTCACCGTGGAGGCGTACCGCCTAGCGGCTGAAACGCTCCCGTACCCGCTGCACCTGGGCGTGACTGAGACGGGCACGGCGTATCAGGGCACGGTCAGCTCGGCCGTCGGGGTAGGTACGCTGCTCATGGAGGGCATAGGCGGCACGATACGCGTGTCCCTCACCGCCGACCCCGTCGAGGAGGTCAAGGCCGGCATCGCGATTCTCAAGGCGGCGGGACTCAGAAAGGGCGGCATACGCTTCGTGAGCTGCCCCACATGCGGGCGGACGGAGATAGATCTCATATCCCTCGCGCACGAGGTGGAGTCGAAGCTCTCGGACGTGAAGGCCGACATCACGGTCGCGGTCATGGGCTGCGTGGTGAACGGCCCCGGTGAGGCGCGCGAGGCGGACTACGGCATCGCGGGCGGCCGCGGCTGCGGGCTGCTTTTCAAGAAGGGCGAGATAATACGAAAGGTGCCTGAAAGCGAGCTTTGCGGCGCGCTGATGGAGCTTATTGAGAGCGAGGTGGACAAGTGATACCGTTTTTGACGATATTCCCCGGCTGCGAGCCGATGCGTGAGAGCGCGGGCGGGCTGGACAGGGCCGAGGTGGATGGCGTGGTGGTCAACGAGGACGAGCAGTCCATGACCATAGACGCGCGCTTTGCCGCCACCGTGGCGCCAGGTGAGGTCGCCGCGATAGAGAGCAGCCTTCGCGCGCAGTTCGGTCTGCTCAAGGTCACGCTCAACGCCGAGTGCCCAAAAATAAAGCCGCAGCAGCAGGCCAAGGCCGAGTCCAAGGACGGCCGGCTCCTGTACGGCAAGGCGCTCAGGAAGTCGGACACCCCAGTCGACATGTCCACCGTGACGCTCGAGAGCGGCTGGGTCACGGTCAAGGGCGTTATCTTCGCCGTCAGCAACCGCGAGATCCAAAAGCGCGGCGCGAGCGTTTTGAGCTTCGACATGACCGACCACACCGGCTCGGTACACGTCAACAAGTTCATCGCCCGCGGCGAGGACGCGAGCATAACGGGCAAAATTAAGACCGGCATGTGCGTCATAGTGCGCGGCAAGGTCGACTTTGACAAGTTCTACGGCGACATGATAATCGAGCCGGCCACCATAGCCGCGAGCAGCATGGAGGTGCGCCCCGACACGCACGAGGGCGACAAGCGCGTCGAGCTGCACCTACACACGCGCTATTCCACGCTGGACGCCCTGCCGGACCCGGCCAAGATCGTCGAACGCGCCGCCGCCTGGGGCATGAAGGCCGTCGCCGTCACCGACCACGGCACGGCGCAGGCCTACCCCGAGATGAGCAAGGCGGGGAAGAAGTACGGCGTAAAGATTATCTACGGCCTCGAGGGCTACTACATAAACGACGTCGACACCGGCTACGCCGTGCGCGGCGAGAGCGACGCCTCGCTCGACAGCGAGTTTGTCGCCTTCGACGTCGAGACCACAGGCCTCTCGGCGGCGACCGACCGGCTGACGGAGATAGGCGCGGTGCTCTTTTCAGGCGGACAGGTGATAGACACGTTCAGCACCTTCGTGAACCCGGGCATGCACATTCCCGCGAACATAACCGAGCTGACCGGCATCAAGGACAGCGACGTGGCCGGCGCGCCGGACGAGGGCGCGGCCATGCGCGCGTTTCTTGACTTCTGCGGCGGGCGGCCGATAATCGCGCACAACGCGACGTTCGACACGGGCTTTATGGCCGCGGCATGCGAGCGCTGCGGGATAGAGTTCAACCCCGTTGTCGTCGACACGCTCATACTCGCGCAGCGACTGCTGCCCGAGCTGCGGCGGCACAAGCTGGACATAGTCAGCAAGCACCTCGGCCTGCCGGAATTCAACCACCACCGCGCGTTCGACGACGCCGAGGTCGTCGCGCGCATGATGGACAAGTTCATACCCATGCTGCACAGCCAGGGCGCGGAAAGGCTCAGCGACGTCAACGAGGTCATGAGCAAGCTGTCCGGCTCCGGCAGTAAGCGCGTGAGGCACATCTCGCTGCTCGTGCGCAACAAGGTCGGACTCAAGAACCTCTACAAGCTGATATCCGCGAGTTATTTGAAACACTACTCTCGCAATCCTCTCATCCCCAAGAGTCTGCTCATGCAGCACCGCGAGGGGCTGCTCATAGGCTCGGCCTGCGAGGCGGGCGAGGTGTTCGACGCCGTGCTTCGCGGCACGAACGCCCAAGAGCTCAAGCGCATAGCGAGCTTTTACGACTACTTCGAGGTCATGCCCATCGCGAACAACCGCTTCCTCGTGGAAAACGGCACCGTGCGCGACGACGAGGGCCTGCGCGACCTCAACCGCCGCGTCGTGCGCCTGGCGCACGAGCTCGAAAAGCCCGTCGTCGTCACGGGGGATGTGCACTTCCTCGACCCAGAGGACGAGATTTACCGCCGCATTCTGCTCGCGGCGAAGAAATTCGGCGACGCCGACAGGCCCAACCCGCTTTACTTCCGCACGACCGACGACATGCTCGAGGAGTTCGCATACCTGGGCAAACGCGAGTGCTACGAGGCGGTCATAGCCAACCCCAACAAGATAGCCGACATGTGCGAGGAGATAAAGCTCCTGCCCGACGGGCTGTTCCCGCCGAAGATAGAGAACTCCGACGGGCAATTGAAGGACCTCGTATACGGCAAGATGCACGAGATTTACGGCGAAAACCCGTCTGAGATCGTCACCGAGCGTGTCGAGACCGAGCTGCACGACATACTCTCGCGCCACTACGACGTGATATACATGTCCGCACAGAAACTCGTCGCGGACTCGAACGCCCACGGCTACCTAGTCGGCAGCCGAGGCAGCGTCGGCTCGAGCATCGTCGCGTACCTCTCCGGCATCACCGAGGTCAACTCGCTCCCGCCGCACTACGTCTGCCCCAACTGCCACCACACGGACTTCGAGTCCGGCAAGGACTACGGCTGCGGCGCGGACATGCCGGACATGAACTGCCCCGAGTGCGGCGCGAAGATGCGCAAGGAGGGCTTCGACATCCCGTTTGAGACCTTCCTGGGCTTCGGCGGCGACAAGGTGCCGGATATCGACCTGAACTTCTCCGGAGAATACCAGGCCAATGCCCACCGCTACACCTTTGAGCTGTTCGGAAACGACCATGTGTTCCGGGCCGGTACCATCGGCACCGTGGCGGAAAAGACCGCCATCGGCTATGTGAAGAAGTACATGGAGCGCATTGGCCGGGAAAATGTGCCCTTTGCCGAGGTGCTCCGTCTGGCCCGTGGCTGCACGGGGGTCAAACGTACCACCGGGCAGCACCCCGG
>CAYXVA010000215.1:0-3347 GCA_964467975.1 uncultured Oscillospiraceae bacterium
TTGTGCGTCCTCCTTTTTTGTAGGAAATACACAGGCATCTTTGCTTATAGACTATCAGCTTTTTTGAATCTGTCAAGAAGATTTTCAGGATTTTGAAAATTATTTTCACAGTGACTCTTGACTGAGACCCCGACGGCGGGTATGATTGGGATAGCGAGGCTAGCCTCAGTAAAATGAGAAAGGTCTGATTGAAATGGAATTGTCAGCGCGTCTGAAGTGCCATCAGAAATGGATAAAGGAAGAGCTGGAGCGCAGCATCAGCTTCTGGCTGAAAAACGGCATGGACAACGTGCACGGCGGCGTGTACACCTGCCTCGATCGGGAGGGCAAGCTCTTCTCCACTGACAAGAGCGTGTGGATGCAGGGCCGCTGTGCCTGGACGTTCGCGTATCTTTGCCACGTCTACGGCGTGCGCGACGAGTGGCTCGAGGCCTCCAAGAGCTGCCTCGACTTCATGGAGAAGTACTGCATCAACCGCGCCGCGGGCAGGCGCATGTATTTCACCGTCACCGCCGACGGCAAGCCGCTCAGGCAGAGGCGCTACTGCTTCTCCGAGGGCTTCTACGCCATTGCGAACGCCGAGTACTACGGCGTCACCGGGGAGAAAGAGTGCCTCGAGCGCGCGAGGAGCGCCTATGAGCTTATCTGGCAGCTCAACCACGGGCTTATTGCCGACCCCACCGGCCTGGGGCCCAAAGCTATCCCCGAGACCCGCTCCGGCAGGGCGCTGGCCGACCCGATGATCTACCTCAACATAACCAGTGTCCTGCGCCGCGTGGACAGCGAGCGCGCGGAGCTCTACAACGAGCGCGCCGCGCAGTGCGTCGACGAGATTTTCCGCTACCACTACAAGCCCGAGCTCGGCTGCACGCTCGAGAGCGTGGGCCCCAACGGAGAGTTCCGCGGCGACGTGACCGAGGGCCGCGTCGTCAACCCCGGCCACGACATAGAGTGCTCCTGGTTCCTCATGGAGGACGCCAACCTGCGCGGCGACAAGAAGCAGCACGAGACGGCGGTCAAGATATTCGACCAGGCCATCAACGCCGGCTGGGACTGCGAGTACGGTGGGCTTCTCTACTTCATAGACTGCCTGGGCCGTCCGCCTGAGTCCTACGAGCATGACATGAAGCTCTGGTGGCCGCACGACGAGACGCTAATCTCCAGCCTTATGATTTTCCGCGACACGGGCGATGAGAAGTACCTCACCTGGTTCGAGCGCACGCTCGACTACTGCAAGGAGCACTTCTCCGACCCCGAGTACGGCGACTGGTACGGCTACCTGCGCCGGGACGGCAAGCCCACCGAGCCGGCATGCAAGGGCAGCACCTTCAAGGGGCCGTTCCACCTGCCGCGTATGCTCATAATGTGCGACACCATGATAGACCAGATCCTCGCAAAGCAATAACCATATGCAGACTTCAAACATTTTTGAGAAGATAAACAGCGAATACTACCAGCTCACAAGCGCGGAAAAGCGCGTGGCCGACTACGTGGCCGACCACCAGCAAAAGACGCAGTACATGTCCATCTCCGAGCTGGCCGAGGAGGCCGGAGTCGCGGAGGCGACTGTCACGCGCTTTTGCAAGCGCCTGGGCTGCAAGGGCTACAACGCTTTCAAGCTCGCCGTGGCCAACTCCCTGGCCGTGCGCATCGACACCCTGCCGCCGGAGAGCGAGATAACGCCCGACGACAGCATAGCCGAGCTCGGCCGCAAACTCTACGTCGCCGACCGCGACGCCATGGCACAGACGCTTGAGCTGCTGCGTCCGGAGGCCGTGAAAAAGGCGGCGGACATACTCTGCGAGGCAGAGAACGTGCTGTGTATGGGCCAGGGCGGTTCGATGCTGCTTGCGCAGGAGTGCGCGCACCTGTTTTCAACGAGCGTGCCGAATTTCCGCGCGGTGTCGGACTCGCATCTGCAGGCCATCGCCGCAGCGCACCTCACGGAGTGCGACGCTGTGCTTTACTACTCGTACTCCGGTTCCACCGAGGAACTGCTGAAAAACCTCAAAGTCATCCACGAGCGCGGCGCGAAGGTGATCCTTATCACGCGCTTTCCCAAGTCCCCCGGCGCCGCCTACGCCGACGTTGTGCTGCAGTGCGGCTCCCGTGAGGGGCTGCTACAGATGGGCTCCGTCGCCGCACGCGTGGCGCAGCTTTACCTCACGGATGTGCTGTTCCACGAGGTCTGCCGCCGCGACCCGGTCAAGTGCGCCGAAACGCGTCAGCTCGTCGCCGAAGTGCTGTCGGAGCGTCACATGTGAGCTCGAATATGCCGATTATCGCGTCCTGAGTCCGTCTCGGGGCGCAATTTTTGAAGAAAATTTAGAGATTTTCGATTTTCTGAAAATTTTTTTAATTTTCATATTGACAAACGAACTGTAAAATTATAATATTCATACAAGGACGTTTGCTTGCAAAAGCAAAAATTTATAAATTTTGAGGAGGAAAAGAAGATGAAGAAAATCTTTGCGCTGCTGCTGGCGCTCGCCATGGTGTTTGCCCTGGCTGCCTGCGGCACGACCGGCACCACTAGCACCCCCGCAGCCGACAGCGGGGAGCCCTCCGGCGACGGCGACGTCTCCGGCGAGGCCGTGACCATCGAAGTTTGGCCCTTTAACATTGGCGACTTTGTCGACGCCAGTGCCTGGGAGCCGATCATCGCGGCTTTCAACGAGCTGTATCCCAACGTCACTGTCAACATCACCCCGATCAACTATCAGGACGGCGACCAGAAGCTGACCACCGCGATAACCTCCAACGAGGCTCCCGACATCGTCTTTGAGGGCCCCGATATCGGCACCTACGCCCGCGAGGGCCTGCTCGTCTCCCTTGACGACCTGTGGGACGACGACTCCGCCGACATCGCCGACGGCGTCCGCAGCGTCAGCCAGCTCGACGGCACCTACTACATGTACCCGCTGAGCCTCGCCACCCACTGCATGGCCATCAACTACGAGGTATTTGAGGCCGCCGGCGCTCTCCAGTACATAGACGACGAGACACGCACCTGGACCACCGACGACTTCGTAGCCGCCATGGCGGCTGTCCGCGACGCTGCCGCTGCCGGCACCGTCGACGTCGCCACTCCGGGTATCATCTACTGCGGCGGCCAGGGCGGCGACCAGGGCACCCGCGCCCTCGTCAACAACCTCTACAGCGACTACTTCGTCACTGAGGACGGCACGAGCTACAACGCCAACAGCGCCAACAACGTCAAGGCCCTCGAACTCCTTCAGAGCATGGTTGCCGACGGCTCTCTGAGCGCCAACGCCAGCTACGTCGCCTCCGACGAGCTGCAGGCCTTTGCCAACCAGACCTGCGCTGTCACCTTCTGCTGGAACTAC
>CAYXVA010000216.1:0-2815 GCA_964467975.1 uncultured Oscillospiraceae bacterium
GTCACCTCCGTGTCAGCGCTCCTGAGATGGCGGCCTGTGCGCCGCCTCACGCGGCTTATCCTGTACAGCGACAATGTGGCCGCCGATGGCGAGAAACTTTTCCGGCCAGCGGAATTTCTCCAGGTACTTGCCCTGCAACACTTTCGGCAGCGAGCAGAAATCGTCCTCGCCCAGGCCACAGATAAAGAACGGCCCGGCAATCGCGTCGTAGATTTTGCCGTCCTCGCCGCGGAGTGCGCGGTTTAGCGGCATCTGCATAATTTTGCCCTCGTCGTTGCAGACGAGGGCGACCGGGTCGTCAAAGGGGTAGGTAGCCTCAATATAGCCGCCAACTGCGGCCTGCAAGGATTTGAGGTCGTTGCCAATCTCGGCAATCCGGGCCTCCTTGCCCGGCTCGACAAGCAGCACTTCCATCAGGCCACTTCCTCCACCACGAATACCACCGTGAGCACCTGCTCGTCAATGCCGACAGAGGTCGCCGAGACGTTCGCGTCGTAGTACAGCGGGAGGGTGCTGCCCGCGTCAATGCTCCAATCGCCGGTGAGGGTAAGCGCCTCGCTGTCGCCGTTGTTCATGGACTGCACGCCGCCAATCGCGAAGCCGATGAGCTTGCTGTCCACCTTTGCCGCCGCCATGTTGTACTCAAACGGCACCAGCGTCCAGCCGTTCTCAGTTCGCAGGCTTATGCCGGTCACGCGCACGTCACAGGTGGAGTTGTTGGCAATCGCGGCGTCGGTGCTGGAAGTGACCACGCCGTCCTCGGTAACTGCAAGAGGCAGGCCCGCGGGGACTGTGACGGAGAATACCTTAGTGAGCGTCCAGTGGGCGTAGAGTGTATGGTCAGACTTGTCACTGACCTCCGTTCCGGGCTCGACCAGCTCGCCGCCGTCTTTCTCGGTGTACCAGCCGTCAAAAGTGTAGCCTTCGCGCGTAGGCTCGGGCAGTTCGCCGTAGGTGTCGCCAAAAACGACGGTCACCTCATCGTCAGCGAGCACGCCGCCGCAGGCGTCGAGTGTCACATCGACGTAGACGGTCAGCTCCTTCGAGCAGCCGTCGCAAAGGCCGTCGCCGTTCGTGTCCGCGTGGTCAGCGTACTCGTAGGTGGAGTAGCCGCAGGAGCAGGACTTCGTGCGGCGGTGCTGGGCGTCGCTGTAGTTCGTCCATGCACCGTAGGAGAAGCTATGGCTTGCATACTCGTAGGTGCTGTAGCCACACGTTGAGCACGTCTTAGTACGGCGGTGCTGCGTGTCCGAGCTGTTAGTCCAGCTTCCGTAGCTGTACGAGTGATTCGCGTAATCATAGCTGCTGTAGCCGCAGTCGCGGCAGGTCTTGGTACGACGGTGCTGAGTACCGTTGTAGTTCTGCCAGCTTCCGTAGCTGAAATCGTGGCTCTCGTAGGTGGTAGATCCGACGTTGCTGTCGCAAGTCGCGCAGTAGCGGTTGACGCGATGCTGAGTGCTCGTGTAAGTGCTGTACTTCGTGGTCGTGCTGTGGCTGGCGTACTGGTAAGAGCCGTCGCCGCAGTCGCGGCAGTAAGCGTAGCGGCGGTGCTGGCTGGAACTGTAATATTCCCAATCATCGTAGACGGTCACGCCGTGGCTGACGCCGTAGTCAACAAGATCGCCGCAGTCATAGCAGTATTCGTACCAATAGCAGCCGTTCCAATCGACGTAGGTGTAGTCATGGTAACAGTAGCTCGGCTCCCAGCCTCCACCGCCGCCGCTGCCGTTGGAGTAGCCGCACTTGGTGCAGGTGCCGTTACTGAAGGTGTGGGACTCCTCGAGCACGACGACGCCGCCCTGGCCGCAGCCGGTGCAGTAGACGCCGTAGAGGTGAGTGGATGCGCCGTTCGAGCGATAGTTGTAATATCCGACTGAACAGTAGCCGGTGCACGTGCAGCCCTTAATTGCACAGTTGGCCTCAGTGGCGAATGCGCTCGGCACAAGCGTGAACGCGAGCACGAGGACGAGCAAGAGAGATACTAAGCGTTTTTTCATTTCTTAACCTCCTAGTTAGACGATGGAGATAGTGAACACAACGTTGAGCGCGTTCACGTTCTCGCTGTTGGGGGCGTCGGCGCTTATCTTTGCGAAGTATTCGAGCGCCATATTGCTCTGCGGCTGGATAACGGGAAAGCCGGTGCTGTTGATGGCGAGCTTGCCCGCGCCGGTGGTGGCGCAGCCGTTTATCTTTAGCGCCACGCGGTGAGCGCCCGAAAAGCTGTTGTAGTCGCCGACTTTGTACGCGCCGTCCGTTACCTCGACGCCGGTGACGCGCACCGCGCCGTTGGTCGAGTTGTTGGTAATCTTCGCGTTGTCCGCGGTCACGACTGTGCCGTTGATGACGTGGATAGGCAGCGACGCGGGGACGGTGACGTTGACCGCGCGGTACTCGTTGTCCACCGTGAGCGTGACCGGCACCGTCGCCGTGGTGCTCGTGTCAGCGAACGCGCCCACAGCAAGGCACATCGCGGCTACAAGCAGCAGCGCGCCTATGCGTTTAGCTTTCAAGTTTTAACCTCCCTCCAAAGAGTTTGGGGCGGCTTGCGCCGCCCCGGTTTGAGTGTCTCACTCGGTCACATCGTCCCACTCAATTACGAACACGACGTTAGCGACATTCGCGTTCTCAACGACATTGGAAAGCGGGGTAACGATAGCGCTGTACGCAACGCTCACGCTGTTGCGGGTGCTGTCGCCCACGCCAGTCATGTAGCAGCCGTCAATCGGGGCGGTGATGAGGCTCTGGGTGGCCTCGTTGGAAGCGGTGGCGACCTGCGCGCCGCCGCCTATGCTCATGGCGAAGCCGAGTTTATTGG
>CAYXVA010000216.1:2825-3338 GCA_964467975.1 uncultured Oscillospiraceae bacterium
CTCACCGGCGAGGGAAGCCTTGTCGCCAAAAGCGGTGAGGTTCCAGCCCGTCGCGGCGCTGATGCTTACGCTGCGAACGCGGACAGCGCCATAGGAGTTGTTGGTAATCTTGCAGTCGGTGGCGGTCACAACGGTGCCGTCGTCGCTCATGGCCATCGGGAGCGCGGTCGGCACGGTGACGCTCATGCGTGTCGGGGTAGTCGTGCCGCCCTCGGCGCCTTCACCGCCGCTGATGCCCTCGTTGGTGGTCGTGAGGTTGACAGGGCTGGTGGCGCTGCCGCCGCTGGCGGTTATGTCGTCGGCACACGCGCCGACAGCGAGGGTAAACACCATGCACAGCGCGAGCAGCATGGTCACGGGTTTGCGCAGAGTTTTGGTCATATTAGTACCTCCAAAAGATTAAGATTCCGTCACTCAAGGACGGTGAGTTCAATTACGACGCCCGCGCTACCGAGCCTGTCGCCGGTCGCGGGGTCAAGGTTGAAAAACATCGCGGTGCACTCGTATGTACCC
>CAYXVA010000217.1:0-3335 GCA_964467975.1 uncultured Oscillospiraceae bacterium
TGGAACTCATAGCCTGTTATCGGCGGGTTATCCAGCTTGCGGAAAGAGCCTATCTCCGTCACGACGTCGCACAGCTCGTTGAACTCGGCGATGGCCTGACGCATTGCACCGTCGCTCACGTCCACTCCGAGCTTGTCGTGCAGCGGGTCCACGACCTTCAGCTTGAGCTGGGCCTTGTAGTAGTCGAGGCTGGTCTGGTCGCCCTTCATGGGCGGGTCGATTATCGTGACGAAGAAGTTGTCGTGCTTTACGGGGTTCAGGAGGAAGAAGTGCTCCTCCATGCGCTCCATCGCGGCGCAGCCCTCGGCCCCGAAGAGCGCGCTCAGGTAGTTGTAGCCTCCCTCGATCGCGCGCTCGAGTATGCTGCGGACGTAGGGACAGTTGCGGTTGGTCATGTAGTACGTCGCGATGTCCGGCGAAGTGCAGCGCGGCGCGCGCAGACGCGAGGAGAAGCAGCCCGGCAGGTTCAAAAGCACCTCGGGTATGTAATAGCAGTTGTAGCCCAGCGCCAGTTTCCCCTCGTCTACGGCCTGAGTTACAAGCTCATTCTGCGCCTCCTGAAGCAAGTCCTCGAAGTAGATAAGGTGTTTTAAATCCTTCATGTTTAGCCCCCTTATTGAGTCGGTGTCCAGACAGGTCGCCCGGCCCCGATAGTCCTGACTTTTGCACAAGTTCGCACTGGTATATGAAAAAATTATAGTATATGTTGACCACTTTGTCAAACAATTTACTAACTTTTTGCCGTGGTCTGTTTATGACCAGAACCATAGCCTCCCATGCCCGCACTCAGGCGCGCCTTCCGTGTCGCAATATACTCTTGACAAAGTATATACTGTGTGGTACGATGTACCTACTGGAGGCGAGGCAATGAACATAGACGAATGGCGCAGCCAGATAAAGCGCGGGACGCTCGAGTTCTGCGTGCTGCTGCTCATAGACTCCGCTCCGCGCTACGGCTACGAGCTCATAAGCCGGCTGGAGCGCGCGCCGATACTCGCGACGAAGGAGAGCACGGTGTATCCGCTGCTCAGACGGCTGCAAAAGGACGGCGCGCTGACGAGCTTTTGGCAGGAGACCACCGAGGGGCTGCCGCCGCGCAAATACTATTCGCTCACCGACGCCGGAAGGGAATATCTCTCGGCGATGAAGCGCGAGTGGGCAGACTTGAACGGGGCCATAGATGGCCTGGAAAGGGACGAAAACAATGTATGACTTCATGGAAAAGTATCTCGGCGAGGTGGACCGGCGGCTCAGGCGGCTGCCCGTGGCCGAGCGCGCGGACATAGTAAACGAGCTCAAGAGCGAGGTGGCCGAGCTCCTCGCCGTGGGACTGACGGACGAGCAGATCATAGCGCGCCTCGGCAGTGCTAAGGAGCTCGCGGCCGGGTACTTGGGCGACGCGATAGCCAAGTCGCCGCGCTTTTCCTGGCGCAAGTTGGGCCTGGTGGCCGCGTTTTACAGCTATGCGGGGCTCGGCGGGCTTATCATCCTGCCCGTGACGGGCATCTGCGCCGTGGCGTTCATCGTCAGCGGCGCGGCATACCCCATAATCGGCGCGGCGAACCTGATATGCGCGCTGGCCGGGAACCCGCTGCCCTGGTTCATGTTCCAGATTGGCAGCTGGACGGCCGGCCGTGGCTCGGCTTCGTGCTCGCCGCCGTCACCGGCGTTGTGCTGATTCTCCTCGGCCTGCTCTGCTGGAAGGCCACCGTGGCCTTCGTCAAGTCCGTCAGCGGCGCGAAGAAAAAGCTGAAGGCGTGAAAATTCACCCCTCCAGCCAGAATATGTCCTCCACCCTCGCTTCGAGCGCGGCGCAGACTTTCAGCGCCAGCTTGAGCGAGGGATTGTATTTCCCGCGCTCGAGATTTACTATCGTCTCCCGCCGCACGCCGCACTTCAAAGCCAGCTCCCCCCTGCGTAAGCCCCAACCGCTCACGGTAAACACTCATGTTGTTTTTGAGCAGAATGTTGTCGTCAGGCATATCACTCAATCCCCGCGCGGTCGTAGTGGCGGAACATAATCAGCCGCGCTGTGAACACCGCAAACAGCCACATGCACACGAGGGCGGCGACGGCGCCGCCGTTGCTTTCCAGCCAGAGCGCCGACACTATGACCAGGGCGAACACAAAAATTTCAGATGCGCACAGCAGGAGCGTGTCTATTTTTCCCAGAAGGTGCCTCGCCATCTCATCCTCACTGCGTTTGATGGCCCCGCGGTTTACGACAAGCATAATGCCCAGCGGAATGGCGGCCAGATAATACAAATACCGTATCCACTCCAGCCCACCGCCCAAATCCAGCAAGTAAACGCCGCCGCTCACCGCTGCAATGTACAGCGACGCCATGCAATCGGCTATCATCGTAATATACACCGTCTTCATCCCTGCGTCCTCCATATCCCATGGTGTGATGTGCGAAATATCACACAACGAAATTGTGAAAAAGCTCCAAAGTCCGATGAGCAGACTCTGGAGCTTTTACTTTGTTGATACGGTTTACCCCTTATACGTCGCAATCGGGGCGCGCTTGTGCTCGCTCTTGGCGTGCATTCGCTCAATTACCTCGCGGTCGTGGTCGCTGACGCTCCCGCCGCTGAGGTAGGCGTCGATGGCGGCGTAGGTGATGCCCATCTCGCCCTCATCGGTCTGGCCCTCGAAGAGGCCCGCGCTGGGCGCCTTCTCGCGCACGGCCTTAGGCGCGTCGAGATACGCGAGGAACTCGTAAATCTCGGTTACGGTCAGGTCGGCTATCGGGTTGAAATCGTGCGCCCCGTCGCCCCACTTGGTGAAGTAGCCGACGTAGGCTTCGCTGGCGTTGCCGGTGCCGGCGACGATGCGGTTTTCTGCATGCGCCACGGCGTAGAGGGTTATCATGCGCAGACGGGGCGCGATGTTGGCGATCGCCATGTCGGTGAGCTTCGTCACGCCGTCGAGCGCGGCAATCTCGGCCTCGCGCACGGGCGTGAGGTCGACGAGGCGGGTCTCGATGCCGAACTGCTCGGCGACCTCCATGCCGTCGGCCTTGTCGATGCTGTAGTTGCGCTTGCTGGCACAGGGCATGATTATGCCGACCGTGTTCTCGCATGCGGCCTTGCAGAGTATGCCCACCAGGGCCGAGTCCTTGCCCCCTGAGTTGCCGTACACGATGCCGCTCGCTCCGCTCTCGGAGAGCATCTCGCGGATAAACTCCACGCGCTTTTCAAATTCAGCCTTGTAATCTCTCATGAAAAATGACCTTCCTCCGCTTGGATTTCCTCCCAAGCTCTCTTCTCACGTACGATGATACCACGTTTAATTGCCAGATGCAAGTGCCCATGCGCTTGACTTTCGGTGCT
>CAYXVA010000218.1:0-3306 GCA_964467975.1 uncultured Oscillospiraceae bacterium
CCAAATTCAAAGAATAAACCCGTTCAACCGGCAAATTGCTCATCTCCCAAGTAAGCAGGGGCATAGCCCCCCGGACAGTATAGACGAAAGCGCCCCCGCCCGCAAGCGGCGGGCAAAAATTTTGTAGCCAAGGGGTGGGGTTTGGGCTATAATGTCCACAGTTATAAAAATAAGGGGCGAAGTATTATGCCCACCGGCACAAATACTCACGGCTTTATCGTTATCCGCACTCAGCCGCTTGAAGAGCTGGATGCGGTCATGTATCACATGCGGCACGAGCGCACCGCGCTTGAGCTTGTCTGGCTCAAGCGCGCTGAGGAAAACCGCACCTTCGGAATAGCGTTCCCCACGCTGCCGGAGGACGACACGGGCGTGTTCCACATTCTCGAGCACTCGGTGCTCTGCGGCTCGGAGCGCTACCCGGTCAAGGAGCCGTTCGTGGAGCTCATGAAAACGTCCATGAACACCTTCCTGAACGCCATGACCTTCCCGGACAAGACCTATTACCCCATTTCGAGCCGGAACCCCAAGGACTTTCTGAACCTGATGCGCGTCTACCTCGACGCCGTGTTCAAGCCGCTCATATACAGCCGGAGCGAGATTTTCCGCCAGGAGGGCTGGCACTACGAGCTGGACTCCGACGGCGAGGCCAGCCGCAAAGGCGTCGTCTACAACGAGATGCGTGGCGCCTTCGCCGACGCGGACGAGCTCGAGGAAAACGCGCTCATGCGCGCGCTCTTCCCGGACACGCCCTACCGCTTTGTGTCCGGCGGCGACCCGGAGCTGATTCCGGAGCTCACCTATGAGCAGTTCCTCGAGAGCCACCGCCGCTTTTACTCGCCCTCGAACGCCTACGTATACCTCGACGGCGACGTGGACATAGACACCGTGCTCTCTGTCCTCGACGACGAGTACCTGAGCGCCGCCGAGCCCGGCGAGCGCGTGCCGGTGCCGCCGCTGCAGCAGCCCGTGAAGGCGGCAAGGCAGCGCGTTGAGTTCGAGCTCTCCGCCGACGAGGACGAGCACAGCCGCTACCGCCTCGCCTGGGGCCGCGTAGTCGGCGAGATAACCGACAGGGAAAAGATGACCGCCATGCAGGTGCTATGCACCGTGCTGTGCGGCAGCAACCAGTCGCCGCTCACGCGCGAAGTGCTCGCGTCCGGGCTCGGCGAGGCGGTGAGCATGATGCTCTGGGACGGCTGCGCGCAGCCCTTCGTCAAGCTCGAAGTGCGCAACGTAGCTGAGGACGCGCTCGAGCGCGTCGAGGAGCTTTTGCGCTCGACCCTCGGCCGCATCGCCGACGATGGCCTGGACCGCCGGGAGCTGGACGCCGCAATGGCCAACCTGGAGTTCCAGATGCGCGAGCGCGACTTCGGATACTACCCCCAAGGGCTCGGGCTGAGCTTCAGTGTGCTTGACAGCTGGCTGCGCGGCGGCGAGCCCGAGGCGATGCTCGAGGTCGGCGGCCTCTTCGACACGCTGCGCCGCAAGATGGACGAGGGCTGGTTTGAAGAGCTCATACGCACCGTGCTGCTCGAAAACGAGCACGGCTGCGAGGTGGTAATGGCCCCGTCGCACACGGTGGGCGCAGAGCGCAGGGCGCTAGACGAAAAGGAGCTCGAGCGCATATCTCTCGCGTGGAGCGAGGCCGAGCGCGAGCGCGTCGTGAGCGAGCAGGCCTCGCTCGAGGCCTGGCACGCCAGTGAGGACAGCCCCGAGGCGCTCGCGACGCTGCCCCGTCTCGAGCTCTCGGACGTGGGGGCCGACCCGGAGGTATATTCGACGCGCGAAGATTCGCTCGCCGGAGTGCCGCTGCTGCGCCACGAAGTGCCCGTCGCCGGAATAACCTACGTGTCGCTCTACTTCGACATCACCGGCCTCACCGGCGAGGAGACGGCGGGCGTGAATTTCCTCGGTGAGCTCTTCGGCAAGGTGGACACCGCGAAGCACACGGCCCAGGAGCTCAGCAGCCTACTGCAGCTCTACTGCGGCAGCATGAGCTTCTCCGTGGACGTCTATGAGCGCACCACCGGCGAGTACGCGGCCAAACTCACCGCCCGCGTCAGCGCGCTCGAGAGCAAGATAGACAAGGCCCTCTCGCTCCTCGGCGAGGTGCTCACTGAGAGCAAGCTCGGTAATGAGCGCGAAATAACCGACATCCTCCGCCAGAGGCGCACCGGCATGCTCCAGCAGCTGGTCAACAACGGCCACGTCTCGGCGCTCGGCCGCGTCGCGTCCCAGTTCGCCGCGGGCTCGGCGGCCAACGAATGGGCCAACGGCTACGACTACTACAACTGGCTCAAGCAGCGCACGGCGGAGCCTGACTTTGCCGCGCTCTCCGCTTCGCTCTCGGCCCTGGCCGGGCGCGTGATAGACCGCGCCGGGCTCACGGCGAGCGTCACTGGTGCGCCGAGCGAGGCCGTGGACGTTGCGCTCGCCGCACTGCTCGGCGCTCTGCCGGAGGGCGAGGCCGTCTCCGGTGTGGGGGTTGCGCCGAGGGGCGTGCGCCGCGAAGGCATTGAAATACCGTCCGACGTGGGCTACGCCGCAATGGGCGCGCTGAGCGGCGAGTTCGACGGCCACTGGCAGCTAGCCGGGCGCGTTGTCTCGCTCGAGTACCTCTGGAACGCCGTGCGCGTGCAGGGCGGGGCCTACGGCACCGGCATGGTCACACGCATAAACGGCTTCGACGGCTGCTACTCCTACCGCGACCCGAGCGCCGCCAAGACACTCGGCATCTACGCCAAGGCGGCGGAGTTCCTTCGCGGCTTTGCCGAGAGCGGCGCGCCGCTCGACGGGCTCATTACCGGCGCTATCTCCGCGAACGAGCCTCTGCTCACGCCGCGAGCCAAGGGCGAGGAGGCCGACGAGCTCTACTTCCGCGGCATAACCTACGAGATGCGCGCCGCGCGCCGCCGCCAGATGCTTGAGAGCACCTGCAAAGACCTGACGGCGGTTGCAGACAAGCTCGAGGGCCTGCTCGGCAATGCCGGGGTGTGCGTCCTCGCGCCCAGGGCCGAGCTGGAGCGCTGCGGTCTCGATGAAATCTGCTCGCTGTAAACTATAACGGCACGTCGCCCCGGCAAAACCGCCGGGGCGGCGCGTTTTTGTTTTCGCGGCAAGTTCCGGATGCGCCAGTTATACCGGTATAAGGTATGAACAGCAAAAAAGCCGCCGTTCGTCCGGATATTTTTCCAGAATTATGCGCTTCTGTGACCGCGGCAGGATTGTTTCGGGATTTTGTTCTGGACGTGGCATGAAAAGGGCCGGCGAATGCACAAAAATGCAAACATATTCATCAAACTA
>CAYXVA010000219.1:0-3299 GCA_964467975.1 uncultured Oscillospiraceae bacterium
GAAATACTCGCGCGCGGCGTGAACCCGCTCGCCTTCGACGGGCTTGAGGTGAGCGTCAGCGTGGACGAGTCGCGCGCCATAAACGAAAACGCCGAGCCCAAGGTGATAATCTCAGCCTCCGGCATGTGCGACGCGGGCCGCATCCGCCACCACCTCAAGCACAATCTGTGGCGAAAAGAGTCGCTCATACTCTTCGTCGGCTACCAGGCCGAGGGCACGCTCGGCCGCATGCTCTACGACGGGGCCAAGGAGGTCAAGCTCTTCGGCGAGACGATCGCCGTCAGGGCCGAAGTGACCTGGCTCCCCGGCGTGAGCGGCCATGCCGACAAAAACGGCCTTCTGCGCTGGATGCGCGGCTTTAGCGACGCACCGCCGAAGCAGGTGTTTGTCAACCACGGCGACGACGGGGCGTGCATGGCCTTCGCCGAGACGCTCTCCCGCGAGCTGGGATTTGCGGCCATGGCCCCGTACAGCGGCACGGTGTACGACCTCGCTACGGGCGAATTCGTGCGCGTGACCGAGGGCGTGCCCGTCGAGCGCAAAACCGCCGCAAAGCGGAACAAGTTCTTCGACGCGCTCGTCAAAGCCTGCGAACGTCTGCTCGTCGCGGCGAAGGCCAGCGAGGGGCGCCCGAACAGAGAACTACGCAAGTGGACGGAGCGCATAGAGGCGCTCATACGTGATATGACCGGCTGAAAGGCCGCAAAGGGAGTTGGACACATGGCAGTTAACAACGGACCCGACCAGCGCCGAGTTCTGGGCGCGGACATAGGCACGCTGGGCCGCGAGGAGCTCATTACGCTCGCGCGCGCCGTATGCGGCCAGGCCGCAGCCTTTGCCGGCGGGCACTGGAACATACATCCCGAGAACATCTTCGTCTCAAAGGACGGCTCGCCCTGGCTGGGCGGCAGGGCAGAACACGCCCCGGGCGAGTGGACCACCGACGAGCTCGAATACATGGCCCCGGAACTTTTCTGGAGCGGGCAGAGCGACGCGCGGGCCGACGTGTACTCGATAGGCCTGCTGCTCTACGCGGGCGTGACGCGCGGGCGGCTGCCCTTCTTTGCGCGCGCGGCCTCGGAAATGACGAACGAGCTGCGCGCCGCCGCGCTGCGCCGCCGCATGAGCGGCGAGCCGGTGCCGGTGCCCACGATTGCAGGCGAAAAGCTCGGCGAAGTGCTGAAAAAGTGCCTCGCCTTCGCGCCCGAGGAGCGCTATGCGGACACGATAGAGCTTTCCATGGCGCTCGAACCGTGTGTGGGCGAGGGCGACGCGGCGGCGATGGCGATGTTCGGCAAGCCCGAGAGCGAGCTGAGCGAGGTGGAGCGCACGATGGCCGGCATTTTGGCGAGCTACAGCGCCGACGAGGTCGCGGCAGCGCCCGAGCCACAGCCCGAAACAGCGCCCGCGCCGGAGGACAACGCCGCCCCGGCCGAGCCGGAAACAGAGCCGGAGAGCGAACCCGTGTACGAGCCCGAACCTGAACCCGAGCCGGAAGCAGAGCCTCAGCCCGCACCGCCGTACTTTGAGCCGGAAGCCGAGCCCGAACCGGTCGAGCCGCCGGAGCCGGATAACGAGCCCCCAGCGCCGCCGGTCGAGCCGCCCGAGCCGCCGGTTGAGCCCCCGGAGCCGGACGACACTCCGGACTTCGAGCCTTCGCGCGGCGGCGAAGAGCCCAAGAGCAAAACGGTGCTCTGGCTGGTTGTGGGCATCTGCGGCGTGGTGGCCATAGCGGCGGTGCTGCTCAACTTCCTGCTGCCGCGCCTGCACCCGGCGGAGCCGGTGACCATACCCACGCCCCCGGCGACGGCAGAGCCCTCTGTCGAACCGACCGTTGAACCCACCGTCGAGCCGACACCGTCTGCCACTCCCTCTCCCACGCCGGCGTTGACGTCGACGTATGAGATAGTGCGCAGCGACATGAGCTGGACCGAGGCCGAGCAGCGGGCGCGCGAGATGGGCGGGCACCTGGCCGTAATAACGAGCGAGGCGGAGTTCAACGCGATAACCGCCCTCGCTGAGGAGCAGGGCCTGGACTTCGTGTGGGTGGGCCTGTTCCGCGTCAACGGCAATTTGCAGTGGGTGAACCCGGACGAGACCGGTTTCTTCCGCTGGGCTCCCGGCGAGCCCTCGGTGCGCGACACCGACGGTACGGCCGAGAACTTTGTCCTTCTGTGGCACATGGACGACGGCTGGTACTATAACGACTCGCGCAACAACCCCGCCGCCCTTTACCCCGGCGTCTACTCCGGCAACATGGGCTTCGTGTGCGAATACGACGGGTAATAAAAAACGCAAAACGCCTCCGCTTATGCTTAGGCGGCAAAAATTGAAGGCGCTAAAACGCCTTGCCGTGCAGGAAACGGCCGCAGGACTTCCGGTTTTTGCGGCCGTTTCCGTGTTTTATCCGTGTGTCTTGCTATACAGCACCGCAGAAGGCCATTTGCAACTGACGCCGTCATCTGCTACAATAGAGCAAAACTTGAAGGGGGTGATGGCCGTGTCCGCATACCGGATGGCGCTCTGCGAAGATGAGGCGGCAGAGCGCGACCAAATCGCCGGCCTGAGCCGGGATATTTTTGCCGCTCAGGGCTTGGAGGCGGAGATTGTGCCCTTCTCTTCGGCGGACGAGCTACGGCGGGAGCTGGACGAAAAGCGCACCGCCTTTGATCTATATCTTCTGGACATCAAGATGAAAGAGGGTGCGAGCGGCCTGGATTTGGCCCGGCAGCTCCACAGCTGGGGCGTCCGGAACCGCATCATCTTCGTCACCTGCAACTCGGAGTACGCCATCCAGGGCTACGATGTGGAGCCGATACACCACCTTCTAAAGCCGGTGAGCCGGGAGCGAATGGAGGAAGCCATACAACGGGCGCTGAGCAAGCGCGGAGCGCAGACCGTCCTGTTTCAACGCGGCGGGAAAGCGGTGTCCATCCCGCTGGGCGATATCCGCTATCTGGAGAGCAGGAACCACGGAGTCGTGATTCACCTGGGAGACAGCGAGCAGATTTTTGCCATGTCGCTGACGGAGGCCGAACGCCTCCTTCCTGCGGGGGCATTTTGCCGCTGCCACAAGAGCTACCTTGTCAATCTGGCCTGGTTAGAGCGCGCATCCCACTCCGGTGTGCTGCTGAAGGACGACACGCGGCTTCCAATGAGCCGAACCTTCTATTCCGACTTCCAAAACGCCATCGTACACCGGCTGAACAGTTGAACACAAAGACAGGAGGCACTGTGGCGTCCCTTCACGTGGGTAACGAACTGAACCGTTACAGAGCAAATCAAGCTGCTGCAGAACT
>CAYXVA010000220.1:0-3282 GCA_964467975.1 uncultured Oscillospiraceae bacterium
ACTATGTTCTTCGCGCACTCGGGCATGGGTTCGTCCAGGGCCCAACGCTTACCGGCGGTTTCTTCATAGGTCTTGCCCGCGCTGCGAGCACTCGCTGCAATAGCCTTGAGCTCGAACCAGGGGTGGTTGGCAATGAGGGTGACAAAGCGCTGGCCCACCATTCCGGTGCCGCCTATGACGCCTACTTTCAGTTTTTCCATAGCAAGACCTTCCTTTCGCCATACGATATTATTCGCATGGGAGTCAAATAATGCCTGGCAAGCCGCGCTTGCAATTGTGGCCGAGAGCCTCTATAATAATACAGAGCCTGTCGAATTCCGGCGACAGCCCAGACTTAAGCTTATAATATCACTACGCGCACTTTTAGTCAATAAATCGTCAAAAGGTGAACAAATGAAAGCACGAAATACTATCAAGAAATTATTGGCCGCCGCACTGGCGCTCTCCGTTTGCGTTTCCGGCGCTTTGGCCGCCGGAAGCTCGATATACATAAACGGATATGAGCAGCCGGGCTCGCTCGACGGGCTGTGGGCCATAGGCTCCGAAGGATTCTTTCAGCTCACCGGCTCGGGCCAGTACGTCATGACCGGCAGCGGGCTCAAGCAGCTCGACGGCGAGGCAACGTCGGTACCCGAGGGCGACCCGGAGCACCTCGCTGTCAGCGGCAGCATCGACCTCGACTACGACAAGGCCCGCGTCGCGCTCTACTACTACGACGGAGAGAGCAGCGTGAGGAACCCGACGCTGGAGTACGCAAACCTCGAAAACGAGGTGGGCAGCGGCTATGACTTCGGCTACTACGACGCCGCGCGCGAGTTTCACGCCGTCGCCTCTACCGACGAGACGCAGATAACGATGGTCGTCGACCGCACGACATCAACGCCTGGCGGCACGGTCGGCTGCTATCACATCCTCCTGCCGGGGACGTATTCGAGCTATGCCGAGGCGTACAGCGCAGCGAGCGCGTATTCTACGGGCTTTGTCGGGTATTATGACGGCGTTTACCGTGCTCTCTACGGCTCCTACGCCACCTTGACCGACGCGTACAATGACCTCGCCTACACCGGCGGCGCGGGTGAGGTGTACACCGCGAGCAGCCGATGCGTGACCGTAACGCGCACTCAGGACGCGAAGATACTCTTCGAGTTCGACTGCGGCACGCGCTACAGCCTCGCCGTAGAGCCCCGAAGCACAGGCGCGGACGCACTGACGTGGTTTAAGGGCTATACGTACCGCGGCGGCTTTGAGTACACGCGCCGCGACGGCGGGCTGCTCACGGTCGTCAACGTCGTGGATATAGAGGACTATGTGAAGGGCGTGCTGCCATACGAGATGAGTTCGGGCTGGCCGGCCGAGGCGCTCAAGGCGCAGGCCATCTGCGCGCGCACCTATGCCGCGCGGCACTTCGACTCGCTGCCCGGCTATAACTGCGATGTCACGAACGACACCTACAGCCAGGTCTACCGCGGCACGAGCGCTTCGAGCTCGGGCACGGACGCCGCAGTGGATGCGACCGCCGGGCTCTACATAACCTATAACGGCGCGCTCATCGACGCGATGTACTGCTCGTCCAACGGCGGCGCGACCGAAAACAGCGAGAACGTCATGGCCTCCGCCGTGGGGTATTTGCGCGGAAGAATTGACCCGTATGAGGCGGCGGCGGACAACATAAACGCCTACAGCAGCTGGACAAAGGCCTTCACCGGCGAGCAGCTCGCCTCGGCTATAAACGGCTACGGCTACGTGCTCTCATACGTCACGGACATCAAGACCGAGCTCTCCGACACGGGCAACGTCATCGGCATCACCTTCACCGACCCCGACGGGCGCACGGCGCGCTTCGAGCGCGGCGAGTGCTACAGCTTCCTCACCGGCAAGCTGGGACTCAACAGCATACGCTTCAACGTGAGCAGCAGCGGCAGCGGCTTCACCTTCACCGGCTCCGGCTGGGGACACAGCCTCGGGCTGAGCCAGTACGGCGCCTACGCGATGGCGAGCGTCTACGGCTTTACTTACGACCAGATTATAAACTTCTATTACACCGGCGTCGAGCTTAGGCGCGGCGTCTGAGAAAGGCGCAGTATGAAAAAATCCGACTTTTACTTCGACCTGCCCGAGGAGCTCATAGCGCAGACCCCGCTTGAAAAGCGCGACTCCTCGCGGCTGATGTGTCTCGACCGCGCGACGGGAGAGGTGACGCACCGCGTGTTTTCAGACCTCGCGGACCTGCTCTGCCCAGGCGACTGCCTCGTGATGAACGATTCGAGGGTCCTCCCCGCCCGGCTTTTGGGCACGCGCGAGACCGGCGGCGCGGTGGAGGTACTGCTGCTGCGCGATTTGGGCGGCGGCGAGTGGGAGTGCCTGACCCGCCCGGGACGCAAGACCAGGCCGGGTACGCATCTGAGCTTTGGCGGCGGCGAGCTCACCGCCGACGTCGTGTCCGTGGCGGACGGCGGAAACCGCATAATAAAATTCAACTATGATGGCATTTTCCTCGAGGTGCTCGAGCGCCTGGGCAAAATGCCGCTACCGCCGTACATCAAGGAGGAACTCAACGACCCCGAGCGCTATCAGACGGTGTACTCGCGCGAGCTGGGCTCAGCCGCCGCACCCACGGCGGGGCTGCACTTTACAAAGGAGCTGCTCGCCAAAATCGCTGAAAAGGGCGTGCGCGAGTGTTTCATCACCCTCCACGTCGGCCTCGGCACCTTCCGCCCGGTCAAGGAGGACGAGATAGAGGACCACGACATGCACTCCGAGTTCTGCATCGTCCCGGAGGAGACTGCGCGCGCAGTAAACGAGACGAAGGCGGCCGGCGGGCGCGTGATATGCGTGGGCACCACCTCCTGCCGCACGCTTGAGAGCTTTGCAAAGCCCGACGGCACGCTCGAGCCCACGAGCGGCTGGACGAACATCTTCATCTACCCGGGCTACACCTTCAAGTGCATGGACTCGCTCGTCACCAATTTCCACCTGCCGGAGAGCACGCTCGTCATGCTCGTCTCCGCGTTCGCCGGCCGCGAACACATACTGAACGCATACGCCGAGGCTGTGCGCGAGCGCTACAGGTTCTTCTCATTTGGCGACGCGATGTTCATCGGATAGTACATGAAAATTCAGAGGCTGAAACATCGAAAAAGCCCAGAAGCCATGCGGTTTCTAGGCTTTTTGACTTTTACTCGTCTTTGTAGACAAATTCGTGAATTATGCCGTTTTTGAACGTTATAGAGGTCACTCGGCCATTTTTTATGCAAAAGTTGCAACTTACCGAGTTTATAAAAT
>CAYXVA010000221.1:0-3263 GCA_964467975.1 uncultured Oscillospiraceae bacterium
GGACTCCTGCTTTGACGGGCTCGAGGCGCTGGATTATCTCGCCGGAGCCGAGTACGACGCGGCTATCTTCGACGTCATGATGCCGCACCTCGACGGTTTTTCCTCCGTCCGCCGCATGCGCGCCGGCGGGGACCTGACGCCCGTGCTGTTTTTGACCGCGCGCGACGCGGTGAGCGACCGCGTCGCGGGGCTGGATCTGGGCGCGAACGACTATCTCGTCAAGCCCTTCGCTTTTGATGAGCTGCTCGCGCGGATACGCGCTATGACGCGCAAGAGCGCGGGGTCGGCTGGGTGCTCCGGGAGGACAAATGAGATTCCTCAGCATAAAAACGCGCGTGACGATATACTTCACGCTCATGATGGTGCTCATCGTCGGCCTAGTCATAGGCGTCATCCTCATCGCCGGGCACGGCGTCATGTCCGACACCGCCGAGGGCACGCTCCTGGACGTGGTGCACGACGAGATTGACGACATAGACTTTGACGACGGCTATCTCGATTTGGACGAGCTGGACTTCCACCGCCACAACGTCTACGTCCAGGTCTACGACGCCGCAGGCAACTTCCTCGGCGGCGCGGGCCCGCAGACGTTCGAGGGCTCGTCGGTGTTCCACAACGGCGAGATACGCCAGGTGGATATAGACGGCGAGGCGAGCCTGGTCTACGACATCTTCGTCCCGACCGGCGACGGCGATGTGTGGCTCAGAGGCGTGACAGCGGCGGACAACAACTTCTCCGCCATGCGCGTCATCTCCATCCTCGCCATCACAATCTTGCCCGTGCTTGTCGTCATAACGGCGGTCGTCGGCTGGCTGATAGCCCGCCACGCCTTCAAGCCCGTGCGGCAGATAACGGACACGGTCGACGCCATCAACGACGGCGCGGACCTCACCGCGCGGATAGGGCTGCACCGCGGCCGGGACGAGATACACCGCCTCGCCGCCACCTTCGACCGCATGTTCGACCGGCTCGAGCGCTCGTTCGACGCGGAAAAGCGCTTCGCCTCCGACGCCTCCCACGAGCTGCGCACCCCGGTTTCCGTCATACTCGCCGAGTGCGAATACGCGCGCCAAAACGCGCGCACCGTTGACGACTACCGCGAGAGCCTCGAGGTCGTCGAGCGCCAGGGCCGCCGCATGTCGACGCTGATAAACCAGCTGCTGAACCTGACGCGCATGGATCAGGGCACGCAGCCTGTAAACCGCGAGCGCGCCGACTTCTCCGAGCTCGTGGAGATTGTGACCGACGAGACCGTCCGCGTGTCGGGCAAGGCGCTGAACGTCGAAAAGGAGATTGCTCCCGGCGTCAGCGCGGACGTCGACGTCGGCCTCATGAGCCGCCTGGTGCAGAACCTCGTCGAAAACGCCTGCAAATACACGCCCGAGGGCGGCAGCGTGCACGTGAGCCTCTCATGCTCAGACGGCCGGGCCACCCTCACGGTGTCCGACACCGGAATCGGCATCTCCAAGCGCGACCTTCCCCATATCTGGGAGCGTTTCTGGCAGGCTGACACCTCCCGCGGCGTCGACCGAGGCAGTGGCCTGGGTCTGGCGATGGTCAAGCAGATTGCCGACGCCCACGGCGGCACGCTCACCGTTGAGAGCGAGCCCGGCCGCGGCAGCAGCTTCAGCTACAGCATGGAGTGTGGGAACTAAAAATTCTTTTTATCTTAAAAGAAATTTTGGTTGACATTTCTGTATAAGGGAATTATAATATGGCCAGGATATAAGTACGTGAATGAAAGCGGGGTAGTAAACATGTCCAACGCTATGTGTATAATCGGCGACTCAATTACCGGCGGCGTCGTTTATAAGGACGATGCGGGCAGATATGTCAAATGTAAGGACTCATTTGTAAACCTGCTTGCCGGCGCGCTTGGGCTGGACGTACACAACCACTCGCGCTTTGGCTGCACTAGCACTGCCGCGCTTGAGCGCATGCCGCGCTACGAAGCTGACGTGGCCGAATGTTCCCACACGCTTGTGATGCTCGGCGGGAACGACTCGGACTTTGACTGGCCCGCCGTGGCGGAGACGCCCGAGGCCGAGCACGAATGCAACACGCCGATAGACCGCTTTGTGGACTGCTATGCCCGCGTGCTCGACAAGATAATCGCACTGGGCAGCAAGCCTATCGCCCTCAACCTCATCCCCGTGTTCGGGCGGCGGTATTTCAAGTGGTTTTCAAAGAGCGCCGACCCGGAACAGCTGATGCGTTTCCTCGGCACGACGGACAGCATAGAGCACTGGAACGAGATGTACAACCTCGCGGTCATGCGTGTGGCCGCGGAGCGGAACGTGCCCGTGCTGGACGTGCGCAGCGCCTTCCTCTACCGCCGCGTCTTTGACAGTCTTTTCTCCACCGACGGCATCCACCCGAGCGTGGAAGGGCACCGTAAAATGTACGAGTTCCTGCTGCCGCAGATGAAGCGGGTTTTGGCATAAACACAGGCCCTGCGCGTTTTTGACAACACGTGCAGGGCCTATTTTGGGGCAAAACGCACTTTTGAAATTGAGCCTCCAAATTTGCTATAATATACGTGCAAAGTTCAAGAAATGTGCGAAAAATCAAATTCAGGAGGTAATATAACCGTGAAACGTATCAAATCCGCCTGCCTGCTTCAGACGATACACTTCCAGCTCAAGGACGACATCCCCCACGACGTGGCCGTCCGCGCCGTGCAGGAAGAGGTCAAAAACTACAAGGCCCAGCTCACCCGCAACCGCACCCGCTTTCAGATCGACGAAGAGGTCGAGCAGCCCGACGGCTCGATAATGCTCAAGCTCCGCAAGCAGTACAACAGCTATAACTGCGACGCCTACATGGGCTGAAAACGAACATAAAAATCGCCCGCTCTCACGAGCGGGCGATTTTTTGCGCTTCCTGCCGGGCGCTCCGGCCTTCTCTCTTGCCACGCCGGAAATACGGGACGTACATGAGCGCAACGACGCCGGCGGCTATGGCCGCGATAGCCCCGACATAGAGCAGCCACTGCCACTTCTCGGTTATGCCCATGTCAAACGGCGGCTCATAGGTGAAGAAAAAGTTCGTGACATAGTCCACGCTCACAAGCGCGCCGTCCTCATATGTCGGCGAGGCGAAGGCGCTGTTCAGGTACAGCGAGGCGAAGCCCAGCGCGGCAAGCTGCGCGAGCGTTGACGCGTAGTGCTTAGGTTTTATGTCAACTTCATGTGAGAGCGGTATATACGCGCCGAGGACGATGAGCGCGCAGTGATAGAAGAAATACTGGTACGGCAGCGCCT
>CAYXVA010000222.1:0-3255 GCA_964467975.1 uncultured Oscillospiraceae bacterium
GTCCCGGACCCCGAAAGAAAAGCGCTTTGGTGCGTGTCGGTACGATATGGTGCGCTTTAACACGGGTTTCTACCTGATTTTTAGGCTGGCATCCCTAAACTTGCATTTAGTCCCCTCATCGCCGACCGCAGTTTGGCGCTAACGCGCCCGCCGCTGCGTGGGAAGTTTTTTCTGCGTGGCCTGCGGCCTCAAAAATACAGACCACGGAGTGCCGGCGAAGCCAATGCACGGGCTCAGTGGCTGGAACCAAATCCAAGTTTAGGGATGACCACCTATCGTGTATTGCCAACCCGATACCAACACGAGCGCTGTGCGCCTCATAAGTTAAGCACCAAAAGCGAATTTCCTTCCGGGGGCACGGAAAAGTCAAGCCTTTGCGTCGAGATACCTCGCCGCCGCCACGGCGGCGCTCGCGCCGTCGCCCACGGCGGTGGTCAGCTGGCGCACGCCCTTGGCGCGGCAGTCGCCCGCGACGAAGAGTCCGCTCGTCGCGGTCAGGCAGTCCTCGCGCGCGGTGAACCAGCCCGCGGCGTCCGTCTGAGCAAGCGCGGCAAAGGGCGCGTTGTCGCTCTCGTTGCCCACGGCGACGAAGAGCCCGTCGGCCTCGAGCGTGCGGCGATCTCCGCTGTCCACGTCCTCGACGACGACGCCGGTCAGCTCGTTTTCGCCCAGCAGCTCTACAACGCGGGCGCTCATGAGGCAGTGTAAGTTCGCCCTCGCGCGGACGGCGTCCTGATTGGCCTTCTCGGCGCGGAATTCGTTGCGTCGATGAATTATGTAAACTTCAGAGCAGGAGTTTGCCAGCAGCAGCGCGTCCTGCAATGCGGCGTCGCCGCCGCCGGCGACTACGACCGGGCGGCCGGCGAAGAAGGCTCCGTCGCACACGGCGCAGTAACACACGCCGTTGCCAGAGAGCTCCTCCTCGCGCTCGACGCCGAGCTTGCGGTGCCTCGCGCCGGTGGCGAGGATGACGGCGCGCGCCGCGTAGTCTCCATCGGCGGCGCGCACGGTGAAGCCGCCGTCTGCGGGGACAAGCTCGGTGACCTCCGTGAGCTCGATCTCAGCGCCGAGGCTCATGGCCTGGTCGAGCATGCGGTCGGAGAGCTCCGCGCCGGAGACGCTCGCTATGCCCGGGAAATTCTCCACGCGCGGCGACCATGCAATCTGTCCGCCGAAGCCGTTTTTCTCGAGCACAAGCACGCTCTTGTCGGCGCGCCGGGCGTATATCGCAGCCGTCAGGCCCGCCGGGCCGCCGCCGACGATTATAATGTCGTAAGTTTTAGGCATAATAACTCTCCTTGTTTGCAAGTTTTGCCTTGTTTCTGACTACGCCGCCTAGAGCCTTATGCTCCAGTCGCCATAGTCGTATACCCCACCGCCGTGATGCAGCTCGCCGAGCGCCTTAAGCCCGCGCAGTGCGTCGTGCATCCTTACGGCCAGCTCTGGTTTTACGGCCAGCGAGTGGTGCGCCGGGAATATCCGTCTCGACGGCAGCGCTGCTATGCGCTCGAGAGAGCCGAGGTACGCCTTCGGGTCCGTGGACGGAAAGTAGGCCGTCAGCATGCCCGCGTACACGAGGTCACCCGTGTACAGGTACCCGCGCTCTGGCTCCCAGAAACACATGTGCCCCGGTGAATGCCCGGGCGTGCGTACGACCTCCACACAGCGCCCACCGAGCTCAATCCGGTCGCCATCCCGGAGTATGCGCGACGGCGAGCCCTGGAACACCTCATAGCCGGAGACGTCGAAGCCCTCCGGCAGCTCACAGCGGTCGGCGACCATTTTCCGTATGCTCTCGACGCTCATTGGGAAGCCGCCACAGAGCCAGTCCAGCTCAGCTCCATGCGCGTAGAACTCCGTGAACTCTCCGTGTCCACCGATGTGATCCCAGTGTATGTGCGTCGCGACAGGTATAATTCTCTCCGGCGAGAGCGAGGACACTATACCGCCTATTTTGCATATGCCGAGGCCTGTATCAATCAGCAAGCTGTGTTCGGCCCCGCGCAGGAGATAGCAGTGCGTCTCCTCCCAGTGTCTGTACTCGCTGATGGCAAACGTGTCCTCGTCCAGCTTGTCTATGGTAAACCAGTTTTCGTTATTCATTCAAAATACCAGCCGTGCCGCAGAAGCGCTTGCTTCTGCGGCACGCGCATCATATACCGCACTTGGCCATGTCCACCCGCCCGTCGGGCAGAAACGTGACGCCCTCGGCTTCGAGCAGGGCGCGCTGGACGCCTTCGCCGCCGAAGGCGAAGGCGCTCGCCAGGCGGCCGTCGGCGAACACCACTCGGTGGCAGGGTATCACGCCGGGCTCGGGGTTGCGGTGGAGGCAAAAGCCCACGCCGCGCGCACCCCGGGAGTTGCCCGCGAGGGCTGCGACACGGCCGTAGCTCATGACGCAGCCGCTCGGTATGCTTTTCACGGCGTCGTAGACGCGGCGGGCAAACTCTGTCATTGTTTCATCCGGCTCCTTCGGTTCTCACCGGGCGCACCGCGCATACGGCGCGCCGCTCACTGTGCCTGGCTGGTGACGTACTGCTTGATCGCGCCCGCTCCGGCGTATTTTTCAAAGCCTGTGGCGGTCGGGACGACCAGGGTCGGGGCCTGCTTGACGCCGTATTGCTTGGCGAGGTCGACGTTTTCCTCGGCGTTGACGTTGTTGTAGTCGACGTGCTGCTTGTCGAGCACGGTGACGGCGAGGCGGCAGTTCGGGCAGGCGGTACGGGTGAAGAGGATGGCGCCGCCGGGTACGGGGCTCGCGGCCTCGGCGCTCGCCGCGCTCTGGGCCGCCTTCGGCTCGGCGCCGATGTGCTTGTCGAGGTCGGGCTCTTCGCCGCAGCCGCAGCCCGCCGGGTGCTTGGCCGGGTCGAGGTGGCTGTGGCTCAGATCGTAGGTCTTGCGCTCTTTATACTCCTGGGTCTTGCCCACGTTCCAGTTCTGCACCGGGCGGTAGTAGCCGGTGATACGGCTGTAGACCTCGGCGCTCTCGCCGCAGTGCGGGCAGGTGAACTGCTCGCCGTTGAGGTAGCCGTCGTCCTGGCAGACGGAGTAGGTCGGGCTGAGCGTGTAGTAGGGCAGCTTGTAGTTCTCGGCAATCTTGCGCACGAGACTCGCCGCGGCCTGCCAATCCGGCAGCTTCTCGCCCAGGAAGGCGTGGAACACGGTGCCGGAGGTGTACAGGGTCTGGAGCTCGTCCTGGATGTCCAGCGCGGCGAAGATGTCGTCGGTGTATCCGACAGGCAGATGCGAGCTGTT
>CAYXVA010000223.1:0-3249 GCA_964467975.1 uncultured Oscillospiraceae bacterium
CCATAAAGGGGTTATCCTCCACCGCGTTGCAGAACACGACCAGCTTGGCGCAGCCGAAGCCGCCCTGCGCGGCAGTGAGCTCCGCCGTCTCCTTTATGACGCGGCCCATGAGCGCGACGGCGTCCATGTTGATGCCGGCCTTCGTCGAGCCGACGTTCACGGAAGAGCACACGAGCTCGGTCTCTGCGAGCGCACGGGGTATGGAGCGAATGAGCTTTTCATCCGCCGGCGTCATGCCCTTTTGTACGAGCGCGGAGAAGCCGCCGACGAAGTTGACGCCCGTCTCGCGGCGCGCATTGTCGAGCGCCTCGGCGAAGCAGACGTAGTCGTCGCACTCGCTCGCGCCCGCGACTAGGGCTATGGGCGTGACGGAAATGCGCTTATTCACGATAGGAATCCCGAATTCGGTCTCAATTTCCTCGCCCACATGCACTAGGTCCTTCGCGCTGGTGGTTATCTTGTCGTAAATCTTGCGGCAGGCGGCCTTAGGGTCGCTGTCGCAGCAGTCCAAAAGCGAGATGCCCATCGTGACCGTACGCACGTCGAGGTGCTGCTGGTCTATCATCTCAATGGTCTCGAGTATCTCTCCACGGTTTATCATGTGTGACCTCCCGGCGGCGTGTCGTCGCTGACAATGTCGCGCACGGACGTTTAAGCATAGCCCACGTTCCCGCCCGCGACATGAGTTGAAGTTTTGATCAAACTTTTTCAAAAGTTTGCGGGTTCCAAGGGCAGCGCCCTTGGTCGCTCGCCGCAGCGAGCGAAATTCCCCTTAATGCTTAATGAAGATCAGGAAGGGGGTTTGGGGGAAACCCTATCAAGGGGTTTCCCCCAAATAAATCTCTCAGATTCTGTGCATCGCGTTGAAGATATCCTCCCTCTGGATGCGGATGCTCAAGCCGTGGTTTTCACCCTCGGCGGCGAGCTCTCCGGAGAGAGCGGCGAAGGGCTCGGTGCACCGCGAGGCGTCGACGAGCATAATCATGGTGAAGTAGTCCTGCAAAACCGTCTGGCTGATGTCCAGTACGTTCACACCGCGCTCGGCGAGCAGCTGGCTGACGAGGGCGATGATGCCCACCCTGTCCTTGCCTATGACCGTAACTATCGCTTTCATTTTCCGTCCTCCTCAGACATGGTGCCGAGCTCGTCGAGGTTCTTCTCGAAGGCCGGCATGAAGTTTTCAAGGAAATAATCCGCCTCTTTGAGGCCCATGGACTTTATGCGCTCCAGGGTCTGGCGCTCGGCGGAGAGGAATTCGAGGTTGCCCGCCTTGCGCTCTTCGATACATTTTATATATGCGCTGAGCCGGTCGGCGCATTTGAGCAGCGGCTTGAGCTCTGCCCCCACTTCGCCGCTTATCATGGGTGAAAACTCGCCTTGCAGCTCCACCGGCAGCATATTTACGAGCTTTTCCGAGGCGGCATTCTCCACCTCTTGGTATGCGCCGGATATCCGCGCGCTGTGATATTTTATCGGCGTCGGCATGTCGCCGGTGAGTATCTCCGGCGCGTCGTGGTAGAGCGCGGCGCACACGAGCGTCCCCACGTCGCACTCTAATCCGAACACATCCCGGCGTATGACGCCGAGGGCGTGTGAGAGCACGGCGACCATGTGGCTGTGCTCCTGCACGTTTTCCGGTATGCTCGAGCGCATCAGCCCCCAGCGGGAGATATAGCGCATGCGTGAAATCAGGGCGAAAAAGTCACTCATACAGTCCCCCCTCACTCAGGCAGCGCGTCGCCGACCACGCGCTTGGTTTCCCAGCGGCCGGAGAAATAGCGCCCGCCGCTCAGCAATACGCCCAGGCCCCAGCCGAAGGGAATGTTCAGCCAGCACGCGGCGTAACCGACATTGAAAGCGTACACCATGATGTACGCCACGCACACGCGCACAGTCAGCGTGGTAAAGCTGGTCATGCTTGTCCACATGACGTCGCCCGCGCCTTGGAGCAGGCCGCTGGTGGGCATGTACGCCGCGAAGAGTATCACGCAGTAGCTCATCCAGCGCTGGTACTCTACCGCCTGCGAGAGCGTTTCGCCCTCGAGGCTGAACAGCCGGGCGAAGTCAGGCGCCAGAATGTAGAGTGCGATGGCGATTATCACGCTCATGACGCAGCTCATGATGGTGCCGTATTTCCAGCCGCGCTTGACGCGGTCGTACTTCTCTGCGCCCACGTTCTGGCCGGTGAAGCTCGCCGCGGCGTTATTCATGCCGAAGATTGGTATGGTCGCGTAGCTCTCCATGCGATTGCCCGCGTTGAACGCGCTCATCGTGATCTGGCCGAAGCTGTTCACTAGGCGCTGAATAAACACGTTGCCCAGCGAGACGACGCCCTGCTGGATAATGGCCGGGATGCCCAGCTTGAGGCAGAGCTTGAACTTGCCCGTGTCGAACACGAACTCATGCCGCTTGAAGCGGAAAATGGGGTAACGCCGGAACATGTAGAAGATGCTGAACGCCGCGCACACGGCCTGAGCTATGACCGTCGCCACCGCGACGCCCACGACGCCCCAGCCGAAGCTTATCACGAACCAGAGGTCGAGTATGGTGTTGAGCACGGCGGAAACAATAAGGAAATACATGCTCGCCTTCGAGTCGCCCACGGCGCGGAGTATGCCCGCGACGGCGTTGTAAACGTACTGGAACACGAGTCCGACGGCGTAGATGGCGAAGTATTCAATGGCATAGACGCGGCTGGCCTCGTCGGTCACACGCATGAGCCCGACGACGAGCAATTGTGCGCCTACGCAGCCAAAGACGGCCAGGATAGCCCCCAGGCTTGCCTGGGTTATGAGCAGCGTAGAGGCGGCACGGCGCAGCTCAGTTTCGCGCTTTGCACCATAGAGCTGAGCAACCAGCACGCCGCCGCCGTTGGCGAGGCCCAGCGAAATAGCCAGAAACAGGAATATCAGTGAGGTGCAGCTGCCCACCGCGGCGAACATCGCGTCGCAGATCTCGCGCGTCGCCCCGCCGTAATGGCTGACGACTATGCTGTCCACCGTGTTGTAAAGCTGCTGCAAAAACTGCCCGGCCATAATTGGCAGCGAAAAGAGCAGCAGCTCCTTCCACTCCGGCCCGACAGTCATGTCCCGTTGCTTGTCCATCTGGTCCCTTCTCTCTAAAAGTGGCGTATTATTTATAATAACATGCGGTTTGCCTGATGTAAAGGCGAAAAAGTTGCGTTCCCCCGGTCTGGCGCTGTTTGGCGTTGGGCCGGGGGTTTTGTTTACGCCGCTGTTGCCAGGATTA
>CAYXVA010000224.1:0-3245 GCA_964467975.1 uncultured Oscillospiraceae bacterium
CAAGGCCGGCGTGCGCGGCGGCGGCGTGTGGTGCTCCGTCAAGGACAACGGGATAGGCATACCCAAGGAGGACATCCAGAAGGTGTTCGACCGGTTCTACCGCGTGGACAAGGCGCGTTCGCGCGAGAGCGGCGGCACCGGCCTGGGACTCTCCATAGCCCAGGAAATAGTTGTGCGCCACGGCGGACGCATCGACTTGAAGAGCCGCCTGGGCCGCGGCACGACCATAACCGTCTGGCTGCCTGTGGAGGGGCCTCAGGATGCGTAGGCCGAAGTGGCTGCATTTGCCGCGAATCAAGAACAAGCGCCGCGCGGTGAGCTGGACGCAGAACGTGATTATTCTCGTGTTGGTTGCAAGCGCGCTCCTGCTCGCAGGAAGCCGGGCCGGGCTCGGGCTCGGCAGCGGCATGAGTGGTTACGGCATGCTCTCTCTGGGCGAGGGCGAAGCGATGCGGGACTACTCCGCGGCGGCGGAGCCTTTGTGCGTGGTCGTAACGCCGGAGAGCGGTGTCCATTGCGCGGCCATGTACGACGCAAGGGCACTTGAGGAATACTATTCGCGCTATTCCGCCGCGCTGGCGGAGGCCCTGGGCTCCGCAGGAGAGCCCGAGCTCATCACCGCCGATGATTGGGAAGAGGCGATAAGCGGCCGGGGGATTTATCTCGACTACTACGCCGACTTCCAACTCTCGTCGCTGGCCATCTGGCTTGGAACGGAGATGAACAGCGGCGCGGCCGTGCACACGGCGCGGCGCATATGCCTGTCCCTGGCAGACGGCGAGGTGCAGCTCTACTATCTGCATGGACGTACCGGCGACGCCTACCGCTGCACTACGGAGCTGAGCTACACGGTCATCTCCGACCGAGTCAGCGAGAGCACGCCGAACGGAGCGCAGTTCGTGTTCGAAATGGACGAGGATTTTTCCCTCGTCGACCCGTACATGGTTGTCACCTCCGGCACAATCGAAGTGACGTCTGTCAGCGGCGGCACCACGCTCAATCAGAGCAACGCCGACGGCCTTATGGAGGCTTTTGGCATAAACCCGAACCTCGCGCGCGGCTACACCGAGACGGACGGCACCGACGTCTACCTCGAGGGCAGCGTGATGCTCAGGCTGGGCGGCAACGGCTTGCTCAGGTACACAAACCGCACGGATTTGGGTGAGCCGTCGGGCGACCTCTCACCGACGGACGCCATCGAGCTCACACGCGGAATCTTGGAGGACACCGTCGGCCTCTCCAGCGGGGTCGCTACACTGCGTCTGACCTACATAATGTTCGATACGCAGACGCGCGAGTGGACGCTGCGTTACGATTACACCATTGACGGTCTGCCCGTCAGCATAGCCGGGCGCACGAGCGCCGCGGAATTCCACCTTACCGGCGCCGTGGTAACGAGCGCGGACATCTTCTTCGCAAGCTATAGTTACACCGGCAGCAGCGAGCATCCGCTGCCTGCCGTGCTCGAGGCGGCGCTGGTGCAGACCGAGGGCGGAGGTGAGCCCCGGCTTGTCTATGTCGATGTGAACGGCTCTGTCGCCGCGACGTGGATTGTTGTATAGTTATGGATTCTGTTAAGATAAAAAACTTTATAATAATTGTGCTCCTCATAGTCAACATAGTTCTGCTTAGCGTATTCATTGCGGACACTGTACGCGAGCGCTCGCTGGACACAGGGGCGGTGAATGGCGCTGTTGCGCTCTTGGCCGAGAACGGGATAACCGTCTCTCAAGACGTCGACCTCTCCGAGAGGCGGCTTGAGACGATGCTCGTGTCGCGCGATACGGAGATGGAGGGGAATACGGTCGCGGGCATTTTGAGCAACGTGAGCGTATCCGACCCCGGCGGCAACATCCTGCTCTACTTCGGCTCGCACGGCGAAGCGAGATTCAGCGGCACGGGCACGGTGGAGATGAACCTGCGCACCGGCTCGTTCAGCGACACGGACCCGCTTGAGGCGGCGAGGAATTTCGCCTCCCGGCTGGGCCTGAGCACGATGCGCGAGCCTGTGAGCTACAATATCGACCCGGACACCCTCGAGGGCACGCTTGAGCTGTGCTGCTCGCTCGACGGCGTGCGCGTTGTGAACTGTACTCTGCGCTTTACCTTCGCGCGGGGCGACCTGATAAGCGTGTACGGTACGCGCGTGCTCGACACGGTCACGCGAGGCCAGGGCGTGTCCGCCGTGGACGTGCCGACGGTGCTTATGCGCTTTTTGCAGCTGGTGCTCAACCGCGGGCGCGTCTGCTCGAGCGTTGACGCGCTTGAGCTGTGCTACAGCATGACCGCCAACGCCGCCGGCGAGGGCGAGCTGACCCCCGTCTGGCGCATCCAGACCGACACCGGCGACTTCTATATAAACGCCATAACCGGCCTAGAGGAAAGCATTACTTGAATAAATGGAAACAATGTGCTAAAATACTTTGTTAGTATAGGCTTAACAGGGACAAAATAACACTGTCCGAACGCGGCACGGCGGGTAGCCGGGGAGAATCCCGGCGAAAAATCTGCCGCCGTCGGCGTCGAAAACCAGTACAAACAGGAAATATGCGAATGTGTTTCCGGTTTGGATAGGAGGGGCCTTGCGTGCGCATAGTTTCCGGTGCACAGTGCCGGGGACGCGGCGAACAAGCGCGGGACCAACCAGGAAAGGTGTTTTTATGGAAAAGTATGTAATTCGTGGTGGCAAGCCGCTGTACGGCGAGGTCGAGGTCTCCGGCGCTAAGAACGCCGCCGTGGCCATAATCCCCGCCGCGCTCATGGTCAACGGTGTATGCCGTCTGGAGAACATCCCGCAGATAAGCGATGCGGACATGCTCTTGACCATACTCGAGCACCTGGGAGCGAAGGTGCGCACAGTCAACCGCAACACGGTTGAGATAGACTGCACCGACGTCCGTTATACGGATGCCCCATACGACCTGATGCGCAAGATACGCGCGTCGTATTATCTCATAGGCGCAATGCTCGGCCGCTTCAGCGCGGCCAAGACCACTATGCCCGGCGGGTGCAACTTCGGCGTGCGGCCGATAGACCAGCACATCAAGGGCATGACCGCCCTGGGTGCGGACGTGAACGTTGAAGGCGGCTTTGTGTACGCGAAGGCCCTCGACGGCAAGCTCCACGGCACGAAAATCTACCTTGACAAGGTCAGCGTCGGCGCGACGATGAACATCATCCTCGCCGCCAGCATGGCGCGCGGCAGGACGATAATCGAGCCCGCGGCCAAGGAACCGCACATCGTC
>CAYXVA010000225.1:0-3239 GCA_964467975.1 uncultured Oscillospiraceae bacterium
TCAGTGCCTCGCGCTGGTTCATTCCGCGCTCTCCACGGCCGGGGCTGTCTCGGGCTTGTCCGGCGCGTCCTCGCCGCGCATGAAGCCGCCGAGGACGCCGTTGATAAACGACACGGTCTCCGGCTCTTCATAGTTCTTGGCGAGCTCCACGGCCTCGTTTATCGCCACGCCGGGCGTGACGTCGGCATCGCCGAGGTAGAGTATCTCCGTGAGCGCGCACCTGAGCACTGCCATGGCAGTGCGCGTGATGCGCTCGGGCCTCCAGCCGTGCGAATAGCGGCGCACGAGCTCGTCGAGCTCCAGCCTGTGCTCCGTCGCAAGGCTCACCAGGCGGCGGATGTATTCAAGGCTCTCCGCATCGGGGGTCTCCGCAATCGCGCCCTCCTCGCCGGCGAGGCTGTCGATGTGCTCAGGGGCGAAGTAATCGTCGACGAGCGCGTCCGGCTCCTGGAGCGACGCCGCCTGAGCGTATATGAGCCGGACAGCGGCCTCCCGGGCCCTCGTCCTGGTCATTGCTTGTCAAAAGCCACGCCGGAGACGTGGACGTTCACGACGGGAGTGCCCATGCCGGTCATGGATTCCACGGCGGCGGTGACGGCCTCCTGCACCTGCTGCGCCACTCCCACGACGTTCGAGCCGTAGCGCACCATGATGATGATGTCGACGGTTATCTTGCCGTCCTGAATCTGCACCTTTACGCCGCGCCCGGCGTTCTTTATCCCGAGCAGCTCGGCCAGTTCCGCACCGGCGTTATTGGTGAGCGACGCCACGCCGTCTATTTCGCCGACCGCCGCGCGCACCATAGAGTAGAGCACGTCCTCGGAGATGTTTATCGTGCCGCGCTCACCCTGGCAGGTTATATAGTTCTCGCCCATTGCTGGACCTCCTTATCAGTATTGCAATAATGTATTGTACCACACTCTTTCCAGGAAATAAAGCATAAAGTTTGCACTCGGCGCGCTCTCTCGCGCGGCGGCCTTGTACGTATGTGCCCTGTGTGATATAATGCTGCCACATCACCTTGGAGGCTCGCTATGTGGCTTGTCGCAATACTTTACCTCGGAATATTTTCCGCCGCGGGCGTCGCCGTGGCCAGGCTTGCCGTCGGCGGGGCCATGACGCTCAGGCTTTTCTCGCTCGGCCTCGCCCTCGGGCTGGCGCTGCTCATGTGGCTTCCGGCGCTTTTGTCGTTTCTGCTCGGATTTACAATCGCCGCGCAGTACATAGCTCTGGCGCTCGCCGCCGTGCTGCTCATAGCGGCGGTGATATTGCTCCGCAGGCGGCGCGGCCTCTATGCGCACGAGCGCTTTAACTATCGCGCGCTCGTCGTGTGCGCGCCCTTGATTATCATAATCTGGGTGCTCATGCTCAACCACGTCATAACGCCCGCGAGCGACGGCTCGCTCCACTCCGGGCAGAGCACCTACGGCGACATGTGTATGCACCTGGGCTTCATAACCAGCATAAGCGTGCAGCAGACGTTTCCGCCGGAGTACTCCATCATGGCCGGTATCGATGTTGGCTATCCCTTCCTGTGCGACAGCGTGAGCTCCACGTTTTACACGCTCGGCTGCTCGCTGAGGTTTTCCGCGCTGCTGCCCATGCTCTACGCCGCGCTTGTCGTGGTGCTGAACGTGTACTTCCTCTTTGAGACCTGGCTGGGAGAGCGCGCCGCGGCGATTGCGGCGTACATCTTCTTTATCGGCGGCGGGTTCGGCTTTGCATATTACTTCGACATGGCGCAGACCACCGGCAGCGACAGCCTGTACGGCCTCATGCACGACTTTTACAACACGCCCACGAATCAGACGGAGCTCGGCCTGCGCTGGGTGAACGCCATAGCGGACATGCTCGTGCCGCAGCGGGCCACGCTCTTCGGCTGGGCGCTGCTGTTTGCGTGCTTACAGCTCCTGTTCAGGGCCTCGCTTCGCGGCGAGACGCGGCTATTTTACCCGCTCGGCGTGCTCGCCGGAGCGCTGCCGCTCGTGCACACGCACAGTTTTCTCGCGCTGGGGCTCATATCGGCGTTTCTGCTCTGCGCGCAGTGGGTCGAGGCCATACTGCGCCGCGACGGCAACTGGAAGCGGCGATTGCTGCCGTTTTTGGCCTACGGCGTCATAGCCGTGGCGCTCGCCGCGCCGCAGCTGATTGCCTTCACCTTCCGACAGGCCTTCGAGGGTGGATTCCTGCGCTTGCACTGGAACTGGGCGAACGAGACCGACTCTTGGCTCTGGTTTTACATCAAGAACCTCGGCCTCGTGTTCATTCTGCTCATGCCCGCCTTTCTGGCCGCAAAACGGGAGAGCAAGCTCTTCTATGGCGGGGCGCTGCTCATCTGGGCGGCGAGCGAGGTGATAGTGTTCCAGCCGAACGTCTACGACAACAACAAGCTGCTCTTCGTCTGGTACGCGCTCAGCTGCGGCATCGTCGCGGAGTACCTGTCCGGCGTCTGGACGCGGCTCCAGTCCCATGCCATGCCGCTCAGGCGCATCTCAAACGGGTCGCTCGCCGTGATATGCTCCCTCGCGCTCTTCACCTCCGGCGCGCTCACCCTCGCGCGCGAATATGTCTCCGGCGATCACCTCACGCTCCATGGCGTCGTGGAGAGCGGCTATCAGGTGGTCAGCGCAGACCAGGTTGAGCTCGCAGAGTACGTGAGCGAGAACACGAGCCCGGACGCCGTGTTCATAACCGCCACCAATCACAACAACGCCATCGCCATGCTGACCGGCAGAAACATAGTCTGCGGCTCGCCGAGCTTTCTCTACTACCACGGGCTGGACTATTCCGACCGCGTGGCCGACCTGGAGCTGGCTTACTCGCTGCCCGAGCACCATCTCGGGCGCGTGGCGTCCGCCTACGGCGCGGACTACATACTCATAAGCTCCTACGAGCGCGGGAGCTACAGTGTGGACACGGAATGGTTCGACGCAAACCTCGAGTGCGTCTTTGAAAACGCCGAGTGCAAGCTCTACGCAATTTGAACCGGAAATACGCGCGAAAAGACCGCCGAGCTTTTGCTCCGGCGGTCTTTATTTTCACTCGCTCTCCGCCGCGTCGGCGACGGTCTCCAAGCTGTCGTCGGCCGGGGACGTCGAATCGGTCTCGAGCCCGTCGTCTGTCTGCGCCGTGGCTCCTATCTCGTCCGTAGCGTCCGTTATTGCGGTACTCGTTCCGCTGCCCTTGACCTCTATGACGTGTATATTCTCCGCCGTGCAGCCGGTCTCGTTGATGATGGT
>CAYXVA010000226.1:0-3223 GCA_964467975.1 uncultured Oscillospiraceae bacterium
CGGGGTTGTTGTTGATGATAACGACGTCGTAGCCCATCGCGCGCAGCGTGCTCACGCAGTGGACGGAGGAATAGTCGAACTCTATCCCCTGGCCGATCCTGATCGGGCCGGAGCCGAGCACGACTACGGTCGGCTTGTCGCCCTTGCGCTCGCGCGCGTCGCAGTGCTGCCCGCCTGGGACGGAGTAGAAGTAGGGCGTCCTGGCCTCAAACTCGGCCGCGCAGGTGTCGACCATCTTGTAGCAGAGCGGCTCGGCCTCCGGCGGGGTATCGCCGGAGAGCTTGGCAATGAGCGCCTCGGTGTAGCCGTACTCGCGGGCGAGTTTTACGTTTTCCGGTGTGAGGCCGCGCGCGAGGCTGGCCTCCAGCTCCGCCATGTTTTTGAGCTTGTTGAGGAAGAAACGGTCGACTTTCGTGAGCGAGTGCAGCTCGTCGACCATGTACCCGGCCTTGAGCGCCTCGAAGAGCGAGAAAACGCGCATGTCGTCAATCTCGCGCAGGCGTATTTGCAGCGGCTTTCTGCTCGGGACGCGGCGGTTGAGGCCCTCCTCCTTTATTCCAGCGCCGCGTATGGCCTTCATGAGCGCGGCCTCGAAGGTGGGCGCAATCGCCATGACCTCGCCGGTGGCCTTCATCTGCGGGCCGAGGGAGCGGTCCGCGCCGTAGAACTTGTCGAAGGGCCAGCGGGGGAGCTTTACGACGACGTAGTCGAGCGCCGGCTCGAAGCAGGCGTAGGTCTCGCCCGTGACCTCGTTTTTTATCTCGTCGAGCGTATAGCCGAGCGCTATCTTCGCGCTGACCTTCGCTATCGGGTAGCCGGTGGCCTTGCTCGCAAGGGCCGAGGAGCGGCTCACGCGGGGGTTTACCTCGATAACCGCGTACTCGAAGCTGTCGGGGTTGAGCGCGAACTGGCAGTTGCAGCCGCCCTCGATGCCGAGCTCGCCTATGATGCCGAGCGCTGCCGAGCGCAGCATCTGGTACTCCTTGTCCGCGAGCGTGAGCGCGGGCGCGACGACGATGCTGTCGCCGGTGTGCACGCCGACGGGGTCGAAGTTCTCCATCGAGCATATCGTTATCGCGCTGCCCGCGCTGTCGCGCATGACCTCGAACTCTATCTCCTTCCAGCCGAAGATGTAGCGCTCGACGAGTATCTGGTGTATCGGCGAGGCGTCGAGGCCGCGCTGCGCGACGGCTTCCATCTCCTTTTCGGAGTGCGCCACACCGCCGCCGCTGCCGCCGAGAGTGAAGGCGGGGCGGACTATGACCGGGTAGCCGATAGTGCGCGCGGCGTTCATCGCCTGGGAGAGCGCGTTGGCCGTGCGCGAGGGGATGGTCGGCTGGTTTATCGCGGCCATCGCGTCCTTGAAGAGCTGGCGGTCCTCGCTTTTGAGTATGGCGTCGATGTTCGTGCCGATGAGCCGTACGCCGTGGCTCTCCAGGAAGCCGGACTTGTGCAGCTCCATGGCGAGGTTGAGGCCCGTCTGTCCTCCGAGCCCGGCGAGCAGGCTGTCGGGCTTTTCCTTTTCGATTATGCGCTCCACCGTGCGCTCGGTGAGCGGCTCTATGTACACCGCCGTGGCCATGTCGGGGTCGGTCATTATCGTCGCGGGGTTGGAGTTTATGAGCACCGTCTCCACGCCCTCGGCCATGAGCGCGCGGCACGCCTGGGTGCCCGCGTAGTCGAACTCCGCCGCCTGGCCTATGACTATCGGGCCCGAGCCTATGACGAGGACCTTCTTTATGGAGTTGTCCTTAGGCATTGCGCTCGCCTCCCATCATCTCAATAAAGCGGTCGAACATGCCCTCGCTGTCGCGCGGGCCGCCGTGAGCCTCGGGGTGGAACTGTAACGAAAAAGCGCCCAACGTGGGGTAGTCCACGCCCTCGACGCTGCCGTCGTTGACGTTCACAAAGCGCAGCACGGCGCTCGTTCCCTCGAGCGAGGCGGCGTCCACCGCGTAGCCGTGGTTCTGGCTCGTCACGTAGACGCGGCCGGTCTGCAAATCCTTCGCCGGCTGGTTTGCGCCGCGATGGCCGAACTTCATCTTGCCGGTCTGCGCCCCCTGGGCGAGGGCCATCATCTGGTGCCCCAGGCATATCCCAAAGACGGGGATTCGCCCCATCATGGCCTTTATCTGCGCAATCTCAAACACGTTCTCCGCCGGGTCGCCGGGGCCGTTTGAGAGCATGACGCCGTCGTGCCCGGCGGCGAGCACCGTCTCCGCGCTCGTGTCGTGCGGGTAGACCGTGACGGCACAGCCGCGCTTTATGAGGCAGTCGGCAATCGATTTCTTGTAGCCGTAGTCCATGAGCGCGACAGAGTGCCGCGCGCCGGGGCAGGCGAGGGTCACGGGCTCTTTGACGCTCGTAGCCGCCACCACGCCGGTTACGCCGTAGCTGCGCACGAGCTCAAGCAGCTCCTGAGTGGGAGGCGCGTCCGTGACGGCGGCGTTCATGACGCCGTGCTCGCGTATCGTCTGCGTTATGCGCCGCGTATCCACGCCGGAGACGCCCACGACGCCGTTTTCCTCCAGCAGCGCGCCGACCGCCTTTTCACAGCGGAAGTTTGACGGTTTGTCGCAGTATTCCCGCACAATTACGGCCGAAGCGTGAACTTTTCCGCTCTCGCAGTCGTCCATAGCTATGCCGTAGTTGCCGAGCTGCGGGAAGGTGAAGCAGATCATCTGCCCGGCGTAGCTCGGGTCGGTCAGGCTCTCGGCGGTGCCGGTCATGCCGGTGGTGAACACCAGCTCGGCCACCCGCGTCCCAACCGCACCGAAGCTCTCGCCCTCGTATACGGCGCCGTCGGCCAGTAGAAGCCAGGCTTTCGGCATATAAATCAGCCCCTTTCTGCTGCATATACAGCAAAATGCAGAGTAAAATGAATAATTATGTGCAGCACGTGCGCGCAAAAAGCGCGCGGCCACATACGTAATATACGCCGATTCAGCGCTTACGTCAAGTATATTTTCCACTTTATGACGCACTTTGGCTTCCAAGACAAGATGCGGCGGCAGATGAATATATTTTCCTGTTCTATTCGCCGAGAACCCGGGGGCAAATCTTTGACTCTTACATTTATACTGCTATAGCGCGCCTCACCGGCGGCGGGTTGTTGACAAGAGCCGGCCTATGTGTTATATTACAAACACTGACTGTGTTAACACTCTTAATACAATTAGTACGCTTCGCAGTGCGGCAAAAATTTAAACGAACCTTAAGCATT
>CAYXVA010000227.1:0-3219 GCA_964467975.1 uncultured Oscillospiraceae bacterium
CGTCGGAGTTGTCGCACGCGGTCTGGGTGACGGAAGAGAGGTCGTTCACGTCGGTAAAGGCGTAGGCGCTGCAGGTGTAGCCCATGTCCTCGAGGTAGCCGCGGATGGTCTCAATCTGGTAGACGCTGTTCGGCTCGCCGGAGCAGTAGAGTAGGCCGACGGTTTCGGCGTCCGGGAAGAGCTCCTGAATCATGGCCGCCTGCTGGTCGAGCGGGGCGAGATCGCTGGTGCCGGAGATGTTGCCGCCCACAGTGCCGTTCCAGTCGGTGATGCCGAGCGCGGTGGCGTAGTCGGTGACGGAAGTGCCGAGTATCGGGATGTCGGCTGTGGCGGAAGCGGCGGCCTGAAGCGGCCAGGTGGCGTTGGCGAGGATAAGGTCGACGCCCTCGGAGACAAATCCGTCGATGATTGTCGTGCAGTTGGCCTGCTCGCCGCCGGCGTTGCCCTCTTCAAACTTCACGGCGCCTTCGCCGAGAATCTCGTTGAGCGCGTCCTTGAAGCCCTGGGTGGCGGCGTCAAGCGCGTCGTGGGTCATCTGCTGGCAGATACCGACTACGTACTGGGCGGCGGTGCTCTCGTTGGTGGCGGCGGTGGGGCTCGCCTCAGGGTCGGTGGTCGGGGTGGTGCCGCCGGAAGTGCCGCACGCGGCGAGCGCGAGAACCATTATCGCCGAAATGGCGATACAGAGCAGTTTCTTCATCTTCATGTTGTTTGTCTCCTTTTCCAGTTTGCGTTTTCAGGGCAACAAAAAACGGCCCTCGCCGTTCAAGGCGAGGGCCGTAGTTGCTAAAATAATCTTCAGCAGGCCGCGGGTCTTGTCAGGCTTCTGTGGTTTGTCTGGGTAAAAAAGTAAAAGTAAAAATAGACAAAGCCAAAGAAGCCCGCAAAAGCATTGCGAGCCTGGGCGTAGAAGGAGACGGAATTCACATTGTTCATGGTGTTGACGATGAGCTGCTTCATGTGACTGTCTCCTTTCCGGCGCGTGGCCGATTTTTTGTGTGTGCTTATACGATATCGCTTTGCGGCACAAAAGTCAACGCACAAATCAGCACAATTTGACCGGCTGGCCGGAACGCGAAACAAGCACGTTGCACAAAACGCGCGGCGCTACGGCACCACAACTTCCTTTATTATGAAATCTCTTCCGCTGATGATATCGGCGTTGCGTTTGCCGCATCGGGGACAGTAGCCCTCGTTCTTTACGATGGGGAAAGCGCGCTTGCACTCGCGGCAGACGCCCTGGCCCTCGACGGTCTCAATCACCAGCTCCGTGCGCTCAAAGCGCGTGCCCTTGACAACAGCGGAGTAAATATCTTCCACGTATTTGGGGATTATCATCGACAGGTCGCCTATCTCCAGCACGATTGTGACAATATCGTCCAGGTCGTTTTCCCGGGCAAAATCCTCAACCGTGCGCAGCATCTGCCGCACCACGCCTATTTCGTGCATGTGCTCTCACCTCCAACGTTGTACATCATAGCACGTCACGGGAAATTGGTCAATAGCACAAGAAACGGGCTGGTCAGACCACAATCATCCGTGAAATTAGACAAATCAACGGACAAGAGTTTAACGAACCTGTTAATTGAATAACGGACAAATGAGGCATATAATGTTAATAAGTATAGACACCGCGGCCAATTTTACATATGAAAGGAAGGATGGACTATGGCGTTTCGGAAGAAAATACTCATGCTGGCCACCAAGATAAGCCTTGAGTGCGGCACCTACACCGGCGTCACTCCGAGCGACCCCGAGTACATGATATTAGATCCGGTCGTCACCGACGAGATGGCGGATATAGGCATGCACGTCAAAGTGCGCCGTCCGCGCCACATAGAGGAGATAGCGCGCAAGGCAAAGGCCAGCGTCGAGTATGCCCAGGAGCAGGTCAACAAGCTCGCCGACTGCGGCATTGTCAGGTGCGTGTATGACGGTGAGGAGGAGACCTACTACTATCCGATATGGGTGCCCGGCATAATGGAGGGCATGCTGTCCGTCAAGGCCCAGGTGGAGAAGTACCCGGTCATAGCCGAGTGCTTCGAGCGCTACACCCGCTACCGCACGCCGATACTCGTGTCGAACTTTCCCGTGGGTATGGGCCCCATGCGCGTCATGCCGGTCGGCAGCGCGATAAAGAACGACACGCACGCCGCACCCTACGACGAGGTCGAGCGCATAATCGACAACGCCTGGGCTATCTCCGTCGGGCCGTGCTCCTGCCGCCGCACACGCCGCATAATGGGCGAGGGCTGCGGGCACCTCGAGGACGATATGTGCATGTACATAAACGACAACGCCAAGTTCTTCTCCAAGCAGGGCAGCCACCGCCTGGTCAGCAAGGAGGAGGCAAAGGAGATACTCAAGCGCGCCGAAGATAACGGCCTTGTCCACGAGATAAACGAGGCCGAAGGCTACGACGGCCCCACCGCGATATGCAACTGCTGCGGCTGCTCATGTCTCGCGCTCAGGCTCGGCGAGTACTTCAACGACCCCGATTTGCTCCGCACGAACTATGTCGCCAGGGTGGACCGTGACAAGTGCGTGGCCTGCGGCCAGTGCGTTGAAAACTGCCAGATGGGTGCGCTCAAGCTCGGCGCAAGGCTCTGCAGCAACCCCGAGCCGGCCGAGCGCACGCCGTTCGACCAGCCCTGGACGAAAAAGCACTACAACGTCGACTACCGCACCAACCGCAGCGACGTCGTAGAGACCGGCACCGCGCCATGTAAGATGGAGTGTCCCGTGCACATCCCCGTGCAGGGCTACATCAAGCTCGCAAGCCAGGGCAGATATCTCGAGGCGCTCGAGCTGATAAAGAAGGAGAACCCCTTCCCGGCGGTCTGCGGCCGTATATGCAACCGCAAGTGCGAGGACGCCTGCACCCGCGGCGACATTGACCAGCCTATCGCGATTGACGACATAAAGAAGTTCATCGCCGACAAGGAGCTTTCTGCCGAGACGCGCTTTGTGCCGCCGATGCTCAACCAGACCGGCAAGCCGTTCACGAACAAAATAGCGATAATCGGCGGCGGCCCGAGCGGCCTGAGCTGCGCATATTACCTCGCGATAAAGGGCTACCCCGTCACCGTGTTCGAAAAGGGCGAGCGCGTTGGTGGCATGCTCACGCGCGTCATACCGTCCTTCAGGCTTGAAAAGGACGTCGTCTTCCTGCGCGAAGCCGGCTACGAGGCGTTCTACCTCGCCGCCGGCGCGTGGAAG
>CAYXVA010000228.1:0-3208 GCA_964467975.1 uncultured Oscillospiraceae bacterium
CGCGACTATCGCTGCCGCGAGCTTGAGCGTCATGCGCCGCCGTTTCCGCGGCTTTCGGTAGCTTATCGCCTCGTCTACGTATTTTAAGTCTATGCCGCCGAGGGCTTCGTACAGGTTTTCCGCGCTCATACGTACACCTCCTGTTCTGCAAGATACTTTTTGAGCTGCTTGCGTATCCGGGTCAGGCGGACCCGGACGTTCTTTTCGCTGAGCCCTGTGCGGCGGGCTATGGCCGCGCAGGAGTCGGAAAACCAGTAGCGGCGCAGGAATATGGCGCGGTTTTCCTCGCTGAGTGTGTCTAGGAAGCGCTCGAGCGCATGTGTGAGCTCCTTCGCGTCCAGCGCGGACTGCACATCCTCCGGCGCGGCCACGCACTCGGCGAGCTCCGCTATGGCCACGGCGCGGTTGGCGCCGCGCTTGAGCGCGCCGTCGTGCCGCAGCCGGACGATCGCGGTGTTGCGCACGATGCGGCATATGTACGCGCCCAGGCGCTTGGGCCGCGCGGGCGGGATGGCGTTCCACGCGCCGAGATAGGCGTCGTTCACGCACTCCTCGGCGTCCTCGTCGCTCCCCAGCAGGTTGTAGGCCAGCGAGTGGAACAGCGCGCCGTACTTGGCGTCGAGCTCGATTATCGCCGATTCCGAGCGCGTGAAGAACAAGTCGATGATATCCCAGTCCTCCAATGGCGCACCTCCTTTGTCTCTTTACCTATATACTAGCATTTTTCGCGCTAACGCAACAGCCAGAGCCGAAAAATATAAAAACCCCCCGCTTGAGTGCGTGCGCGCTCAAGCGGGGGTTAAAGCGTTTTCAGTTTTCAGAGCGACTGTATGTCGGCGATGAGCTCGTCCACGTCGGACTCCTTCGTCGCCCAGCTCGTGCAGAAGCGCACGGCGGAGTGCGCCTCGTCCACCTTGGCCCAGTGGCTGAAGCTGTACTTGCCCGCGAGCTTTTCGAGCGCGGCGTCGGGGACTATTGGGAACTGCTGATTCGTGGGCGAGTCGTAGTAGAGCGGCCAGCCCTTGGCCTCAAAGGCCGCGCGCAGCTTCATCGCGAGGTCCACCTCGCGCCTGGCCGTGCGCTCGTAGAGCCCGTCGCGAAGGAGTGCGCCGAACTGCACGCCCAGCAGACGTCCCTTGGCGAACATGCCGCCGCGCTGCTTTATAATATAGCGGAAGTCCTTCGCTATGGCCGGGTTCATGATAACGACGGCCTCGCCGAAGAGCGCGCCGAGCTTTGTGCCGCCGATGTAGAACACATCCGTGAGCCGCGCGAGGTCGGGCAGCGTCACGTCGCTGCTCACGAGCGCGGTGCCGAGGCGCGCGCCGTCGACGAAGAGGATAAGCCCCTTCTCGCAGCAGACCGCGCTTATCGCCTCGAGCTCGGCGAGGGAGTAGACAGTACCGTTCTCCGTCGGCTGGCTTATGTACACGAGCGCCGGCTGCGGCATGTGCTCGTGCGTGGCGTCGGCCCAGTGGGCCTCGACGCACTCTCTCACCTGCGCGGCGGTAATCTTGCCGTCGGCGCTCGGGAGGGTTATGACCTTGTGGCCCGTGGCCTCAACAGAGCCCGTCTCGTGGACGGCTATGTGGCCGGTCTCAGCGGCGACGGCAGCCTGGTGCGGGCGGAGCGCGGCGGCAATCACCGTCATGTTCGCCTGCGTGCCACCGACGAGGAACTGCACATAGGCCTCAGGCGCATCGCACTTTTCGCGTATGAGCGCGCGGGCGGCCTCGCAGTATTCGTCCTCGCCGTAGCCGGGGGTCTGGTCAAGGTTCGTGTCGCAGAGCGCCTGCATGACCTCCGGCAGCGCGCCCTCGAGATAGTCGCTCTCAAAACGTATCATATCACAAGGCCTCCACGTTTATCTTGTCGTCCACGGCGGTGAGGTGCACGCCCTTGAGGTTGCCGTGGCGCTGGTCGACAATCACGGACGCGACGGCGTCCTCGATGTCCTTTTGTATCGTGCGGCGCAGGTTGCGCGCGCCGTAGGTGAGCGAGTAGCTCTTCTTCACGAGGTAGTCGAGCACGCTCTCGTCCCAGGTGAACTCCATGCCCTTCTCGCTCATGAGATCGCGCACCTCGCCGAGCATGAGCGCGGCGATGCTCTTGAAGTTGTCCTCCGTGAGCTTGTTGAAGCAGATTATCTCGTCCACGCGGTTTATAAACTCGGGGCGCAGGAACTCGCCGAGCGCCTTCAGCGCGCGGTCGCGGTCCTTGTCCGTGGAAGAGCCCACAAAGCCGAGCGAGCCGCTGTTGGTGTTGCTACCGGCGTTCGTGGTCATGATAATGACCGTATTCTCAAAGTTTATCGTGCGGCCCTGCGCGTCTGTTATCCGGCCGTCGTCGAGAATTTGCAGCAGGATGTTCATGACGTCCGGGTGCGCCTTCTCAATCTCGTCAAAGAGCACGACGGAGTAGGGCTTGCGGCGTATTTTCTCGGTGAGCTGTCCGGCCTCGTCGTAGCCGACGTATCCCGGGGGCGAGCCGATGATACGCGAGACGGAGAACTTCTCCATGAACTCGCTCATGTCAAGCCTTATAAGGCTCTCGGGCGAGTTGAAAAGGTCCGCCGCGAGGCGCTTGACGAGCTCGGTCTTGCCGACGCCGGTGCCGCCGACGAAGATGAAGCTCACGGGCTTGCGCTTGGCCTGCAATCCGATGCGGTTGCGCTTTATCGCCGCGCAGACGGCGTCTATGGCCTCGTCCTGGCCCACGATGTGCTCGCGCAGGCGGTCGCCGAGCTTAGAAAGGCGATCGTACTCGTCCTCGGTGATGGAACTGGCGGGTATCTTCGTCCAGAGCTCTATGACGCGCGCGAGGTTTTCGCGCGTGAGAGTGGGCTCGTGCGCCTTGAGCTGGTTTATCTCATCCGTGAGCTGCATGACCGTCGTGCGTATGACGGCCAGACGCTCATAGTGCTCCTCCTGCGTGTCGGCCAGGAGCAGATCGCGCTCGCGGTTGAGGTCGTCTATCTCCTTCTGCGCCTCGTCTATCCGGGCGAGGCTCTGGTGCTTCAGATTCACGTCCGAGCAGGCCTCGTCAATGAGGTCTATCGCCTTGTCGGGCAGGAACCGGTCGGTGATATAGCGCTCGCTGAGCAGCACGGCCTCGCGGCACATTTCGGGCGGGATCTTGACCTGGTGGCACTCCTCGTAGTAGTGCGCAATGCCCTCAAGTATCTTGACGGAGTCGTCGATGCTCGGCC
>CAYXVA010000229.1:0-3171 GCA_964467975.1 uncultured Oscillospiraceae bacterium
ACACGCTCAACCTCATCGACACGCCGGGGCATGTGGACTTCAACTACGAGGTCAGCCGCTCCCTGGCCGCCTGCGAGGGCGCGGTGCTCGTCGTGGACGCCTCCCAGGGCGTGGAGGCGCAGACGCTTGCGAACACCTACCTCGCCATGAACCACGACCTCGAAATACTGCCCGTTATAAACAAGATAGATTTGCCCGCCGCAGACCCCGAGCGCACCAAGACGGAGATTGAGGACATAATCGGCATCCCCGCCATGGACGCGCCGGAGATATCGGCCAAGCAGGGGATAAACATACCCGCCGTGCTCGAGGAAATAGTAAACGGCGTCCCCGCGCCGAACGGCGACCCCGACGCGCCGCTCAAAGCACTCATTTTCGACAGCCAGTACGACTCGTTCCGGGGCGTTATCGTCTTTATGCGCCTCTTCGACGGCAAGATACGCCGCGACATGGACATACAGCTCATGTCCACCGGCGCGGTGTACAAGGTCGTGGAGGTCGGCCACATGCGCCCGACGCACCTCGAAGTCTGCGACGAGCTCTTCGCCGGCGACGTCGGCTACTTCACCGCGAGCATCAAGAACGTCGAGGACACCCGCGTCGGCGACACGGTCACCGAGGCCGCGCGCCCGACCGCCGAGCCGCTGCCCGGCTACAGCCCGGCGAGGCCGATGGTCTACTGCGGCATCTACACCGAGGACGGCAGCAAGTACGGCGATCTGCGCGACGCGCTCGATAAGCTCAAGCTCAACGACGCCTCGCTCGCCTTTGAGCCCGAGAGCTCCGTGGCGCTCGGCTTCGGTTTCCGCTGCGGCTTTTTGGGCATGCTGCACATGGAGGTCACGCAGGAGCGCTTGGAGCGCGAGTTCGACCTCGACCTCGTCACGACGCTGCCCTCGGTCATATACGAGGTCACCAAGACGGACGGCACGGTTGTGCACGTCGACAACCCGCACAACTACCCCGACCCGGCGAGCATACTCGAGGCGAAGGAGCCGTATGTCAACGCGACGATAATAACGCCGCAGGAGTTCGTCGGCAACATCATGCCGCTCTGCCAGGACCGGCGCGGCGAGTACAAGAACATGCAGTACCTCGACACCCGGCTCGTGGAGCTGCACTACCTCATGCCGCTCGGCGAGATAATCTACGATTTCTTCGACACGCTCAAGGCCCGCACGAAGGGCTACGCCTCGCTCGACTACGAGCTGGCGGATTACCGAACCAGCGAGCTCGTGAAGGTCGATTTGCTCTTAAACGGCGAGCAGGTGGACGCGCTGAGCTTCATCGCGCACAAGGATAAAGCCTACTCGCGCGCGCGAAAACTCTGCGAAAAGCTCAAGGAGAACATCCCGCGCCAGCTCTTCGAAGTTCCCATACAGGCGGCGATAGGCGGCAAGATAATCGCCCGCGAGACGGTCAAGGCCCTCCGCAAGGATGTCCTCGCCAAATGCTACGGCGGCGACATCACCCGCAAGAAGAAACTGCTGGAAAAGCAGAAGGAAGGCAAGAAAAAGATGCGCCAGCTCGGCACGGTGTCGATACCGACGGAGGCGTTTTTGTCCGTGCTGAAGCTCGACGAGTGAGGGTGAGCAGCCCGGAGCGCCGGGAGGGTCCTCCGCGGCAGGGTAAGCAATCCACGAAAAAGCCCCCTCGAAGAGGGGGCGGCGCGTGGGGTGTTGGCGGCGGTTCGTACGTGGCCGCGTAGAATCGCACGGCGGGACGTCGAGGACGCCGTCCCATACAAGTCGTTTTTATACGTTGCAGGAGAAATTTGTAGGGTGCGGCGTCCTCGACGCACCGCTCGCGGGAGCGAGAAAAGCGTATCATATCGCACCCACGTATCGCCTCAACGCTGCGGCGTTGCGACGTATGCCAACCCCGTAAGGGACGGCGTCTCCGACGTCCCGCCAAGTTTGCAACCTCCCAAACAGGTGCGCAGCGAAGCGCCCGCGCCCGGTGTGCGCAGCACAGGTTCGTTTTTACGCTGCACCTAAAACCAGCGTCCGCGCAGCGGAGTTTGCACGTTTCCGCCCACTCAGCGGCCGCGAAGCGAAACCGCGGCCGGCGATGCGGGAACTAAATACAAGTTTAGGGATGACCACGTATCGATTAGCATAAACCCGATTCCAGCGCAAGCGCTGTGCGCTGCATAATCCAGCGCCAAAAGCGCTTTTCCTTTCGGGGTACGGGGACGCCTTCTTTTGGCAAGAGCAAAAGAAGGCGCCCCCGGACGGTGCAGGAGGCCTATCCCCTGCAAACACAAAAAAGGAGGCCGGCAATGCGCGTAACATTTCTAGGCGCCGCGCACGAGGTCACGGGCAGCTGCACCTACGTCGAGTGCGGCTCTACCCGGTTCATCGTGGACTGCGGCATGGAACAGGGCAGGGACATGTTTGAAAACCAGAATCTGCCTGTATCGCCGTCTCAGGTGGATTTCGCGCTCTTGACGCACGCGCACATAGACCACTCGGGCCTGCTGCCGCTGCTGGCCAAAAACGGCTTCACCGGCAGTGTGTACGCCACCGCGGCGACCTGCTCGCTCGCGGACATAATGCTCCGCGACAGCGCGCAGATACAGATGAGCGAGGCCGAGTACAAGACCCGCAAGGCCCAGCGCGCAGGCGGCGCGGCAGTCGAGCCGCTTTACGACACCGAGGACGTCGCGGCGCTCACCAAAAATTTCCGCCCATGCTCCTACGGCGAGGTCATACAGGTCGCCGAGGGAGTCGCCGTGCGCTTCACGGACGTGGGCCATCTGCTGGGCAGCGCCTGCATCGAGGTCTGGCTCAGCGAGGGCGGCGAAAAGCGCAAGATAGTCTTTTCCGGCGACGTAGGCAACCTGCACCAGCCCATACTGCGCGACCCGCAGCTCGTCTCCGGCGCGGACTACGTCGTGGTCGAGAGCACCTACGGCGACCGGCTGCACGACGGCGGAAGGCCCGACTACATCGGCGCGCTCACAGACGTCATACAGCGCACCCTCGACCGAGGCGGCAACGTCGTGATACCGTCCTTCGCCGTCGGCAGGACGCAGGAGATGCTGTATTTCATCCGCGAGATAAAGGAACGCGGCCTCGTGCACGGGCACGACGGCTTCAAGGTCTACGTCGACAGCCCGCTGGCCGTCGAGGCCACGAGCGTATTTTTGCAGTGCGACACGTCCTTCCT
>CAYXVA010000230.1:0-3145 GCA_964467975.1 uncultured Oscillospiraceae bacterium
TTTCGGGGTCCGGGACGCTTTCTTTGTGCAAGGAACAAAGAAAGCGCCCCGGAATTACTTAAAGTTTCAATAGATGAAAAAACCAAACTCAATCCGCGAAGTGCTTCGAGCGGTAATACTCGAGGTTGCGATAGAGCGCGAGCAGCTGCTGCTCATCGCCGGTCAGTTCGTCTGTAAGCTCACCGTCGGCTGTCACGCACAGGCCGCTGTCGCTTATCACGTTCAGCGCCTCGCGGACGGGCTTTGTGGCCTGGGTGTAGGCGTCGCCGTCCCAGCCGAGCAGGTCGAAGAGATGGCCCATCAGGAAGCAGGGGGAGAGGCTCGGGCCCTCGCCGGTGAAGTCGAAGTCGAGCACGTCCTTGGCCGCGTCGTTGGCCCAGATGAGGTAGCGCGTGGACCAGTAGTTGTAAAAGCCCTCTTCGGTGCTCTGGTCGAGGTTGACGCCCAGGGCTTCATAGACCGAGTTGGCGTTGCCCAGCCAGGGCTTGTGGTCGCCAAAGACTATGAGCACGACGGGCTCATCGCTCTCCCTGAGTGCGTCGACGAGCTCGCTCAGGTGTGCCTGGGTGTCCATGACGGAGCCGAGGTAGTTTGCGAGTATGTACCGCGAGGCGTCGTCCAGGTTGTAGTTTGCTATATAGTCGTCCACGTCGCCCCAGAGACACTCGCTGTCGTCATACGGGCCATGCCCCTGGTAGGAGACGGAGAAGGAAAACTGCGGCACGCCGCTGCCCAGCCGCTCGAGCAGGTCCGCCGTCAGCTCGGGGAAGAACACGTCGTCCATAGACACGCCGTCGTTGAACTGCACGTAGTAGTTTTCGACAAAGCGGTAGCTGTCAAAGCCGAGGTAGCTGTTGACGTTCTGCCGGTTGTAAAACCACTGGTAGCAGGGGTGGTCTCCGGAGGTCTGATAGCCCTGGTTTTTGAAGTACCAGACGTAGGAACTGGTGTCGCTGCGCCAATTGTACTGCGTTGACATGCCGGTCAGGAAGGCGCGCTCGGTGTTGACCGTGCCGCCGGCGAAGATATTCGTCACCAGGCTGCCGGTGTAGCTCTCGTCCTCGAGCGCGTGGTAGACGGCGTAGACGTCCTGGTTGAACTCTATGCTGTCAAAGTCGGAGAAGTCTGAGAAGGCCTCCAGCATGATGCCGACGACGTTGACCTTTTGCCCGTCGGGGATATCCGCGTCCTGGTACTGCGAAAGCAGCGCCTCAGTCTCGCCCTCGTCGTAGCCGTCCGGGGCAGAAGGGAAGGCCTCGCCGATGGAGTAGAGGAAGGGGTAGAGGCTGCCTCGGGAGATGTACTGCTGTGTGGACGACCACTGGTTGAGGTACTCGAGGTTCGTCTCCGTGGCGTTATACAGGCTGTCGGATATGTACGGCTTGCCACCGAACAAAACGGCAGCCACGGCCAGGACAGCAGCGGCTATCCTGGCGCGCCGCGAGGGTTTGCCGCGTACGAAAAAGAACAGTACCAGGAACCCGGCTGCAAAGCAGACAAGGGTAAAGGCCAGCTTCCAGTCCAGGAACAGATGGTACTGCCCGGCCATTTCCCCGGCCTCCCCGAGTATCAGCAGGTCGGCAAACAGCACCGGGTCGTTGCGGAACGCCAGCTTGTAGTAGTTGCCGAAGGCGAGCGCCAGCGCGGGGATCGCGCCGAAGAGGTAAGCGGCCCAGGGCCGCCCGGTGATTGCCAGGCCGAGCAGCATGAGCAGCGCTATGGGCAGAAAGTTGAGCAGGAAGATAAGCGGGTGGCGGAAGTACCCCAAGAAAACGGCGAGCCGGTAGCTGCCGGTGGCGAGCAGCAGCATCACCGCTGTAATGCCGAGGGCGGCGCACAGCAGCATGAGGCTGTTCCAAAGCCAAAAGAGCCTCCGGCGCTTTGGGTCGAGCTCACTGCCCGAGCTGCGCCGGAACAGGAAGCAGGAGAAGATGAGATTGGTCGGCTTCAAGCGAAAACCTTCTTTCGAGGGGATAAGTGCGATGTATGAGCAACACGTAATATAGCACGATTGTTGAAAACAAGCAAGCCGGACGACTGCTGCCGGGCAAAAACAAACCGAATCGAAGCCCAACGGAGCAGTCTCGATTCGGCGGGGAGAACGAACGATGGATTGGCCATAAAAAACGCCGCCGAGACAAATAAGTCCACAGCGACGTGGTGGAGGCGGGGGGAATCGAACCCCCGTCCGAAAGTGCTTCCTCCGGAACCTCTCCGGGCGCAGAGAGTCGTTTACATTCCCTTACCCGGGCGTGGGCTCACACACTCACGGGTTTGGTAGCTTCATTGTGCATGGTGCGCTCAAAGCTTTGCGCACTCACGTTCGCCGCTAATCAACGCCCAGCAGCCGGGCCGCGGCCCTCCCGGCGTGGACGCTCACTGCTTAGGCAGCGAGAAGAACAGGTTCTTTTTCGTTGTTCTTTAATTTATAAGTGCCCGTTTTAAGGATGTCAGGCGCATCCGCCCGCTATTCCGGTCTCCGCACCCCCGTCGAAACCAGTACGCCCCCTCGTCGTCGGCGCAAAGTCCGCTCGTCTCCGTTGCCACTCCTCTCAAAACCGAACCCGCTTTGCTGGGCTTCGGTTTTGTTTTTTGAAGAGCAAACTGCGTTAGCTTTGTTGCTGCTCTTGCCAAAACCAAAGCCGCGTTGGGCTTTGGTTTTGCATTGGAGGCCAACTGTACGTTGGTGGAGTTATTATAGCATGTTGTCAGTTTGAAATGTTTACGAAATTTAGAACTTCTCCGGCTCGGGGTAGTCGACGCCGAAAGTTTCGGCCGTGACGGTTTTCATGCGCTGCTCGGCGCGGGGGCGGTCGTTGTAGTCGGTCGGGGTGTTGGCTATCTCGTCGACGACGTCCATGCCCTCTATCACCTTGCCGAAAGCGGCGTATTCGCCGTCGAGGTGCGGCGCCTTGTCATGCATGATAAAGAACTGGCTGCCTGCGGTGTCGGGCATCATGCTGCGCGCCATGCTGAGGACGCCGCGCTCGTGCTTGAGGTTGTTCTGGCTAAAGCCGTTGTGCTTGAACTCGCCCTTTATCCTGTAGCCCGGGCCGCCCATGCCAGTGCCCTGGGGGTCGCCGCCCTGGATCATGAAGCCGGGGATTACCCTGTGGAAGATGAGCCCATCGTAAAAGCCCCTGTT
>CAYXVA010000231.1:0-3143 GCA_964467975.1 uncultured Oscillospiraceae bacterium
CTCTCCCGCAAGGACGCCATCAAAGAGCGCGAAGCGATGGGGCTCAAGGACTGACTAGTAAGCGATTGGGGAAAGCCCTTAACGGGGTTTTCCCCAATTACTTTCCGGGTTTTTCTTCGACTTTAAGCAGTCCCGGGGCGCTTTCTTTGTTGCTTACGCAAAGAAAGCCTCCCAGGAAGCCCGCCCGGAGGCTTGAGGGCGCCGGGGGTCCGGGGACGCTTTCTTTTTATCTGATAAAAGAAAGCGCCCCCGGGAAACCTGTCAATCACAGAAATTGAAATAAATTATAAAGTAAAAGAGGTGACCACAATGCGCGTACTTATAATCGGCGCGGGGGCGTCGGGGATGATGGCGGCGCTGACGGCAGCGAGGGCCGGGCACGAGGTGATGCTCTTCGAGCGCCAGGCCCGTGTGGGGCGCAAGCTCGCCGCGACCGGCAACGGCCGCTGCAACATAACGAACACGGCGGCGTCGGTGGCGCACTACCACGGCGAGGACCCGGACTTCGTCATGCCCGCGCTCGAGCAGCTCACCGTCGCGGACACGCTCGCGCTCTTTCGCGGCATCGGGCTTTTGACGCGCGAGGAGTACGGCGGCAGGGTCTACCCGCTTTCTAACAGCGCAAACTCCGTCACGGACACGCTCCGCTTCGCGCTCTCCTCCGAGGGCGTGCAGCTCGTCTCCGGCGACCGCGTCCGCGCGCTCACTCGCACGAATGGCGGCTTTTCGGTTTCGACCGAGAGCGGCGCGAATGTGACCGGCGACGCGGCGATTGTCGCCTGCGGTGGCCTGGCGGGGGAGAAGCTCGGCGGCGGCAAGGACGGCTACGAGCTCTTAAAGTCCCTCGGCCACACGCGCACGGCGCTCTACCCCGCGCTCGCACAGATTACCACGCAGTCGGAGTTCCCGCGCTCACTCAAGGGCGTCAAGGCCGACTGCGCCATGACGCTCCTGCGCGGCAAAACCGAGCTTGTGCGCAGCGAGGGCGAGGCGCTCTTCACCGAGACGGGTGTCTCCGGCCCGGCGGCGTTCGATTTGGCGCGCACTGTCGCCACAAGCGGCGAGGGCTTGACGCTCTCGCTGGATTTATTGCGCGGCTACAGCTTCGGCGAGGTGCTCGACTACCTCCGGGAGCGCCAGAGCGCCGCGCCTCAGCTCACGGCGGGCGAGATTTTTATCGGCGCGGTGCCGAACCGGCTCGCGCGCATGCTCGCCAAGTACGCGGGCGTGAAACAGGACGCGCCCGTTACGGGGCTCGACGCGCGCGCGTTGAAGTTGCTCGCGGGCGCGGCCAAGCGCTTTGATTTGCCCGTTCGCGGGACCGAGGGCTTCGGCACGGCACAGGTCACGGCGGGCGGCATCAGGACCGCCGAATTCGACGGCGCCACGATGCAAAGCCGCATCGTGCCCGGCCTCTATGTCTGCGGCGAGGTGTTGGACATCGACGGCGACTGCGGCGGGTTCAATCTCCAGTGGGCGTGGTCCAGCGGCGCGCTGGCGGGGAGGCTCCTATGAAAACGCTCGCGAATCTCACCCTCGCTCCTGGGCGCGACGAACGCGAGCTGTACGCTCTCGCGGCGAAGAAGCTCGACGTCAGACCGGGTGCGATAGAGGAAGTGCAGATAAAGCGCCGCAGCCTCGACGCGCGGCGCAAGGGCGCGATCAAATTCGTCTACACCGTGGACGTGCGGCTCAGGGGTGAGTCCGTTGACGCGCCCGACGAGTACGAAATCCCGCGCCTGACGCCCTCCGGCGCGCCTGTGGTCGTCGCGGGCTTCGGCCCGGCGGGGATGTTCTGCGCGCTCACGCTCGCCCGTGCGGGCTTAAAGCCGATCGTACTCGAGCGCGGTCAGGACGTGGACACGCGCACGGCAAAAGTCGCCGCATTCCGCGCCGGCGGCGCGCTCGACGCCGAGTGCAACGTGCAGTTCGGCGAGGGCGGAGCCGGAGCTTTTTCCGACGGAAAACTCAACACCGGCACGCATGATAAGCGAATTACGCACGTTTTGCGCGAGTTTTATGCCCACGGCGCGCCCAAATCCGTCACCTACGACGCGAAGCCGCACGTCGGCACGGACGTGCTCAGCCGGGTGTTGAAAGCCATCCGCGAGGAGATAATCTCGCTCGGCGGCGAGGTGCGCTTCGGCGCAAAGCTCGCGGGGCTCGTGCTCGATGAGTGCGGCGCGGTAAAGGCCGCGCGTGTCGCCTCCGGCGGCGTGGAGTATGTGCAGGAGTGCTCATCGCTCGTGCTCGCCACGGGGCACAGCGCGCGTGACACGTTTGAAATGCTGCGCGATACCGGCGTGCCGATGGAGGCCAAGGCGTTCTCAATGGGTGCGCGGATAGAGCATTTGCAGCGGGATTTGGACTTGGCGCAGTACGGCGTGCCGCGCGGAAAGCATCTGCCCGCGGCGGACTACTCGCTGAGCGTCCGGCTGCCCGACTCCCGCGGGGCGTACACCTTCTGCATGTGCCCCGGCGGTGAGGTGATAGCCGCGGCGAGCGAGAGCGGCGGCGTAGTGACGAACGGCATGAGCTACTCCGGCCGCGCGATGCCGAACTGCAACAGCGCCCTGCTCGTCGGCGTCGCGCCTGGGGACTTCCCGCACCTGGGAGCGCTCGGCGGCATGTACTGGCAGCGCGAGATAGAGCATCGTGCCTTCGAGTACGCCGGCGGGACGTACAAAGCGCCCGCGCAGCTCGTGGGCGACTTCCTCGCGCAGTGCGCCGGCACCGGCCCCGGCAAGGTACAGCCGAGCTATCTCCCCGGCGTGTTTTGGGGCGATTTGCGCTGCGTTTTGCCCGAAATTGTAACAAACGGGCTCAATTTCGCCCTCCCGCTGCTCGCAAAGAAGCTGCCGCTTTTCGGCGACGCGGAAGCCGTGCTGACCGGCCCGGAGACGCGCTCGTCGAGCCCCGTGCGCATACCGCGCGGCGCTGACAGGCAGTGCGCCGTGCCTGGCCTGTACCCCTGCGGCGAAGGCCCCGGCTGGGCCGGCGGGATAACCAGCGCCGCCGTCGACGGTCTGCGCGTCGCTGAAGCCGTAATGGCAAATCTGTGCTGATACAAAAACACGCCGTCATGGGCAAATAAAGCCCAAGACGGCGTGTTGGCGCAGCGGGTGGGATTCGAACCCACGTGC
>CAYXVA010000232.1:0-3120 GCA_964467975.1 uncultured Oscillospiraceae bacterium
TTCTCGCTCGACACTCCGGAGGAAACGCGGGCGCTGTATGAGGGGCTTTTGGAGGAAGTAAGGCAATAACATTCCCGGCGGGCCGCTCTCCCGCAGGGCGGGATACGCCCCCCGAGGTTGCGCATGCCTTCGGGAACACTCCCTCCGACCCGCTTGCGCGAGAGGTGCGTCGAGGACGCCGCACCCTACAAATTTCTATTGCGACGCATAAAAACAACTTGTAGGGGCGGGCTTCCATCACGCGCCCGCGCACCCAACGTGGCAACCGCGCCACACGCGCACCCCCGTAAGAGACGGCGTCCCCGCCGTCCCGCGCGTATCGATGCGCTGCAACGCATCATTGCACCACACCACGGCGCAAGCATCCTCCAGAGGCTCCCCTTTTAAGGGGCGCTGCTGCCGGACAACGTTTCACGCCGTCGCGGCTGTTGTGCCGCGAAAAACCACACAGTTGATAGAGTGTTGAAATTTACGCGGCACACTGTCGCCGCACATATTGCAAAGGAGGGCACTATTATGCTCAGAATCGAGCACCTCACAAAGACATTCGGCAGCAACAAGGCTGTAGACCACCTCTCGCTCCACATTCGCCCGGGGCAAATATACCGCTGCATCGGCCACAACCGCGCGGGCAAGACGCCGACGATAAAGGCCTGCTGCGGCATAATGAGCTTTGACTCGGGCGAAATCTACATTGCCGGGAAAAATGTCAAAGCCGAGCCGCTTGAGTGCAAGCGCGTGCTCGCCTACATACCGGACAACCCGGATTTGTACGACTTCCTCTCGGGCATAAAGTACCTCAACTTCGTCTGCGACATCTTCGGCGTGCCGCAGCGCGAGCGCCAAGAGCGCATACACCGCTACGCCGACGTCTTTGAGCTCACGGGCGACCTCGCCGAGCCTATAAGCGCGTACTCGCACGGCATGAAGCAGAAACTCGCGATAATCTCCGCGCTCGTACACTCGCCGAAGCTCATCATCATGGACGAACCCTTCGTCGGGCTCGACCCCGTGGCCTCGCACAAGCTCAAGGGCCTCATGCGCGAGCACTGCGACGCGGGCGGCGCGATATTCTTCTCCACGCACGTGCTCGAGGTCGCGGAAAAGCTCTGCGACATGGTGGCGATAATCAAGGGCGGGCGTCTCATAAAGTCCGGTACGATGGACGAAGTGCGCGGCGACGACTCGCTCGAGGACGTGTTCCTCGAGCTTGAGGAGGACTGAGCATGTTCAAGGCCCTCATACGGACACAGCTTGCCAGCATCCTGGCCTCGCTAACGCGCTCGTCCAACGGCAAAAAGGGCGCGAAAACCACGTCCCTGGGCATCGGCCTGGTGCTGTTTGGCGTGGTAATCATTGCCGTCGCCATAGGCGCGTTGTTCCTCTCCCTGGCCGAACCGCTTTACAGCGCCGGTCTGGGCTGGCTCTACTTTGCCCTTGCCATGCTCACAGCCTTTGCCCTGAGTTTTATCGGCAGCGTGTTCATGGCACAGCAGCAGCTCTTCAACGCCCGGGACAACGAACAGCTGCTCGCGATGCCCATCCCGCCGCGGTACATCCTCGGCACGCGCATGCTCTCGCTCTTTGCGCTGAGCCTCGCGTTCACGCTCGTCGTGCTGGTACCGGCGGGCATAGTCTGGCTGTTTGCATGCAGCGTCAGCGCCGCCGGCGTGATTATATTCATACTCGCAGCGCTCTTCCTGCCTCTGCTGACGCTGACTATAACATGCCTCTTTGCCTGGCTGCTCGCAATGGTCACGGCGCGTATGCGCAACAAGACCATCATCACGATGGTGCTCTACCTCGTCTTTCTCGCGGCGTACTTCTACGTCTATATGAACTTCAACAACCTGCTCACCGCCCTGCTTGCGAACACCGACGCCTTCGCCGGCGGTTTGGGCTCGGTCTACCCCGTCTACGCCTTCGGCGCCGCGATTGCAAACGGCGACTTTGCACTGCTCCTGGGCTTTATCGCCTGCTGCGTAGTGCCCTTCTTGATAGTGTACATCGTGCTCAGCCGCAGCTTTATCTCCGTCACGACACGTCGCCCCGGCGCGAAGAAGATAGAGTACCGCGAGCGCACCCTCAAGGTCGGCTCTGCGTCCGGCGCGCTGTTCAAAAAGGAGCTGCGCCACTTTGCGGCCAACGGCATGTATATACTCAACGCCTCCATGGGCAGCATACTGACCATTGCGGCGGTCGTGGCGCTGTTCATCTACCGCGACACGCTCCTTCTCGTGGTGTCCATACTGCCCGAAAGCTGGCTCGCGGCGTTTATAGTTATCGCGCTCTGCTTCCTGTGCGCCAGCGACGTGATAAGCGCGCCGAGCATCTCGCTCGAGGGCAAGACCCTCTGGCTGCTCAAGAGTCTGCCCGTGACGCCGCGGACCATACTCATGAGCAAGGTGAACCTCCACCTCGTTATAGCCCTGCCCACCACGCTGCTCGCCTCCGTCCTGTGCATTTTCGCGCTCCCGTTCACCGCCGCCGAGGCCGCGGCCGTCGTGCTCTTGCCCGCGCTGATGTCGGTTTTCGGCGCGCTGCTGGGCGTGGTTATGAATCTGCGCTTCCCCAAGTTCGACTACATCAACGAGACCGCCGTCATAAAAAACAGCGTCTCCGTAATGCTCACGATGTTCGCGTCCTGGGGCGTGCTGGCCGCGCCGTGTGTGCTGTATGCCGTCGTGCTCTCCGGCTTCGTCGGCATCACCGCCTACCTCTACGTCTGCGCCGCGCTGCTCGCGCTCGCCTGCGCCGCTATGTACGTGTATCTCGGCCGCGGCGGCGCCAGGCGCTTTGCCGCGCTGTAATCTAACCGAATACGGCAAACCGCCGCTGTCATGGGGCAGCGGCGGTTTTTGTTATGTAAACTTACGCGCTGAGTTCGCCCGCGGCGGGTGCGTCGGCGGCAGAGGATACGTCTGCGTGCGCCTCATCCGGCTGCTCGTGCGCTACGGCGAAGTCATGGGTTTTGAGGTACTTGCGGTTCTTGTACACGCCCACGGTGAGGAACGGCACGACGACGACTATAATACCGAGGTAGCCGCAGTAGCCGTAGCCGTACTTTATGATGTTGCTCAACCCGTCCATGGAAATGCTCATGGAGAGTATGATGATGAA
>CAYXVA010000233.1:0-3080 GCA_964467975.1 uncultured Oscillospiraceae bacterium
GTGGCATGAAAAGGGCCGGCGAATGCACAAAAATGCAAACATATTCATCAAACTAACAACAGTTGACCAAATCCGGAGGGGAAAAATGCCGGAAATCGTCGGAACTTATCATTGACAAGCACTTTAAATTGTTGTAACATTAAACTGCTGTAATATTTTATTCATATATAGGGATTAGGGGTATGGGAAATACTCGGTCCGAAATGCCGTTGGCATTTGGAGATACAAATCCTTGAAGGGAGAGGAAATGATGACAGAACGGATTAAAAAAGCTCTGGCTCTCGCGTTGTGTTTTGTCATGGTGCTCTCGCTGGCCGCCTGCGGCAGCAGCAGTACGCCCACGACTACGCCTGCGCAGAGCACGACCGCGGAGAGCGGCATCCTCACGGACGATGAGTCCATCTATATGGCAGCTATGGGCGACTTCTACGACGCCTATATGGCGGCATTCGACGCCGAGACAATCAGCGAACGCTGGGCGCTCATGGCCATTGCCGAGGCCAAGTTCCTCGAGAGCGGCGTCGCCACCCCGATGTACACGGCGGGCGGCTGCTATGCGATCAGCAGGCTAGCCTTCCGCACCGGCGGATACGCCAGTTGGCTGGGCGACCGCGTGTTTTACGACCAGATGGTTCTCACAAATGAGATAATTACCGCCGAGGACTACGCGCACCTTGAAGAAATGTGGTACGAGCTGGCCGGTACCGGCACCTATTCCGACAGCGTTCGCGAGTACCTCGCCGAGCAGGGCTACACCTTCGCCGACACCGCCACCACCACTTTTGACCGCGTGGGTACCACCTGGGGCTTCCTCTCCGACGGTGACTTCCACGACGACTCTTCATTTATTGACTACCTCTACCAGTACAACAGCGAGGGCGAGCTCGTGCCCCACCTCGCCACCGGCTACGACGTCTCCGACGACGGTCTGACCTACACCTTCTACATCCGCGAGGGCGTCACCTGGGTTGACAGCCAGGGCCGCCAGGTTGCCAATCTTACTGCAGACGACTGGGTCGCGGGGTTGCAGCATGTGGCCGACGCAGGCTCGAGCGCCATTTATAATCTTGTCGGTGTGCTCGAGGGCCTGGACGCCTACGTCTACGGTGAGACCACTGACTTCACCACTGTGGGCATCAAGGCACTTGACGAATACACCCTGCAGTATACGCTTGTAGACGAGTGCCCGTACTTCATGACTATGATTGCGGACACCTGCTTCATCCCCATGAGCCGCAGTTACTACCTCAGCCAGGGGGGAGTGTTCGGCATAAGCGAGTACAGTGACGCCCTGTCCAGCAACAGCTATCTCTACGGTACTGACCAGGATCATATCGCCTATTGCGGCCCGTACCTGTGCACCAACGTCACCGACAAGAACTCCATCAACTATGTTGCCAACGAGAGCTACTGGAACGCCGACAACGTTGCTATAAAGAGCGTACGTTTCATCTACGACGACGGCAGCGATGTTACGCGCGAATATAACGACTTCATGAATGGCGTCGGCACTACGCTTGTACTCGACACTGCCCAGCTTCAGATGTCCAGAAATGACGGCACCTTTGAACAGTACGCCCACGTCGCTCCAAACGTAACCAATATATTCCTTATGTGGTTCAACGAGAACCGTCAGACTTACGCCAACGTAGCCGACGGTGCCTGTGCCTCTTCTAAGACCGAGGAGCAGAAGGAGGTCAGCCGCGCCGCACTGCAGAACCAGCACTTCCGCCTGGCTCTGGCCTACTCGATAGACCGCGCCAGCTACATCTCTCAGAGCCTGGGCGAGGATCTTAAGTATATCTGCCTGCGCAACAGCTACGTCCCCGGCGACTTCGTCGCCCTCGAGGAGGACGTCACCGTCGACATAAACGGCACCGCGACCGAATTCCCGGCCGGCACCTTCTATGGGGAGATTGTCCAGGCCCAGATAGACGCGGACGGCTATCCGTTCAAGGTGTGGGATGAGGAGAGTCGCAGCAGTGACGGCTTTGATGGCTGGTACAACCCGGAAAATGCAATTACCGAGCTCCAGCTCGCAATTGAAGAACTTGCCGAGATGGGTTATGAGATAAGTGTTGAGAACCCTGTTGTACTCGACTACCCATACAGCGCCTACAACGAGACGGCTACCAACCAGGCCGTTGTGCTCGAAACCTGTATTGAGGAAGCGCTTGGCGGCATGGTCGACATTGTGCTTGTCGAGTGCCAGGATGCCACAGAGAACCTCAACACATGGTATAACACAAACAGTGGCTCCGATTACAATTACGACCTTGGAGGATTGGGCGGCATCGGCGCTGATTACGGCGACCCGCAGACATACCTCGACGGTCTGCTGCCCTACGGCGACGGATTTGCTATCCGTAAGATGGGCCTCTGGTAATAGTACGTTCAATACCGCATATTACCGTTTCAACAATAAAAAAGTCCAGGCGGGGCGGATGGGCATGCAGCCTCATCCGCCTCTCCCCGTTTTAGGGAGCGCGCTCATGGTAAAGTATTTCTTTAAACGTTTCTTTCGCGGCTGTATATCAGTCATAATCGCTATAGCGCTTATAATGGTAATGGTGTTCTCTTGGCTGGACTCCACGCTTATCTTCGCCGAGGACGAGCAGTATATAAAGCTCAGCAACAATCAGCGTATCATTTATATGTATCAGAAATGGGAAGAGTACGGCTACCTCGACTACATCCCCTACACCGAGTGGCTCAGCCAGCTCGTGACCTTGGGCGAGATAACCGAGGAAGAGCGCCAGTCCGTGGCCACAATCGGGCGCACGTCGGAGCAGGACACCGCGGACACCGCGGAGTATATCCAGCGCTTTACTGGGCAGTACGAGGCCGAGGGCTACACGGTGGTCAGGCTCGACGCTGTCATGGCGACGTCGAGCCGCATCGCAACCGGCGGCGCGGCGAGCCTATTCGCCTACAGGAACACGCCGCTGCTCATACGCATGGTGAACTTTTTCACCGGCATCTTTGAATTTGACAACATCAACTATGTCGAAGAGGACATAGGCGAGCGTGGGTTGACCTTTACGCTCTACGACCCGGCCTACGGCGGCGAGGTGGTTTCA
>CAYXVA010000234.1:0-3079 GCA_964467975.1 uncultured Oscillospiraceae bacterium
CGGACCCGAGGCTGCGGAAGATAGCCGAGATATACAAGGCCTACGCCGCCCGCCTCTTTTCCGCCGGGGCCATGGACTTTGACGACCTGCTCTACAACACTGTCCGCCTCTTTCAGGAGCACCCGGACGTGCTGGAGCACTATCAGAGGCAGTTCAAATACGTCCTCATCGACGAGTATCAGGACACGAACAACCTCCAGTACATGCTGGCCTCCATGCTGGCAGACGGCTGGGGCAATATCTGCGTCGTCGGCGACGACGACCAGAGCATATACAAGTTCCGCGGTGCGACCATTGAGAACATCCTCAGCTTTGAAAAGCAGCACAAGGGCTGCCGCACCATCAGGCTGGAGCAGAATTACCGCTCCACCGGCCACATCCTCTCTGCAGCCAACGCCGTCATAGCCAACAACACCGAGCGCAAGGGCAAGACCCTCTGGACCGACGCCGGGGACGGCGACAAGCTCCACATATACACGGCCATGAACGAGGATGACGAGGCGCAGTTTGTCGCCGCGCACATCCTCGCGCACCGCGGCGCGGGCGGCAACTTCCGAGACTGCGCCGTGCTCTACCGCATGAACGCGCAGTCGAACCGCCTCGAGTTCGCCTTCAAGCGCAACGGCATCCCGTACAGGGTCGTGGGCGGTATGCGCTTCTTCGACCGCGCCGAGGTCAAGGACATGCTCGCGTATTTGAGCGTCATACACTCCCCGGCGGACGATTTGCGCCTTGCGCGGATAATAAACGTCCCAGGCCGCGGCATAGGCGACAAGACCGTCGAAGCCGCGCGCAGCATCGCCGCGCGCGAGGGCGTGAGCCTCTCCGACGTCGTCTCCCGCGCGAACGAATACGAGGAACTGCGCCGTGCGGCGGCCCGGCTCATCGAATTTTCCGACATGATGAGCGAGCTGCGCCGCCAGGCGGAGGATTTGCCCGCCGACCAGCTCTACGACCTCGTGCTTGAAAAGACCGACTACGAGAAGGCCCTGCGCGACAAAGGCGGGGACGAAAACCTTGCCAGGCTCGAGAACATCGCCGAGCTCAAGACCAACATCATAGGCTACATAAAGGAGACCGGTGACGAGTCGCTCGCGGGCTTCCTCGACCAGGTCGCGCTGTACACCGACATCGACGGCTACAACGCCGACGACGACTGCGCCATTATGATGACAATGCACAGCGCGAAGGGGCTTGAGTTCCCGGTGGTGTTCATCGTCGGCATGGAAGAGGGACTCTTCCCCGGCGTGCGCAGTATCGGCGACAGCGAGGAGATGGAGGAGGAGCGCAGGCTCTGCTATGTCGCGCTCACCCGGGCGCGGCAGGAGCTCTATCTCACCAACGCCCGGCAGCGCATGATCTTCGGCCGCACGGCCATGAACAAGCCCAGCCGCTTCACGGAGGAGATACCGGAAGAGGACGTCGAGCGCAGCGGCCACACCGCCGAGCAGCAGCGCGAGTGGAAACCGAGAAAGCGCCTTGCGCCCGAGCCGAGGGCGCACGCCGTCCAGGCCGTACAGAGCACAAGCGCGGCCCCGGCGAAGTTCTCCGTCGGCGACAAGGTCGAGCACATGGCATTCGGCTCCGGGGAGATCACCAAGATGACGCCCATGGGCGGCGACGCGCTCGTGGAGATTACCTTTGACGGCGGCACGGTCAAGCGCCTCATGCTGCGCGCCGCCAGCCAGCACATGAAGAAGGTGGACTGAATGGAAACGCAGCGCAGAGGCCACATAGGCCGTCTCGCCCTGCTGGGCGCAACGCTGCTTTGGGGCTCCTCGTTCGTCGTGCTCAAGAACACGCTCGACAGCGTGCCCACGCTCTGGCTGCTCGCGATACGCTTCACCGGTGCGGCCGTGCTCATGGGCCTGCCGTGCATAAAGCAGCTCGCAAAAATAGACGCCGGCGCTCTGAAGGCCGGCGCGCTCATGGGCGCGGCGCTATACGCGGCGTATACGCTCCAGACCTTCGGCCTTGTCTACACCACGCCGGGCAAAAACGCGTTTTTGACGGCGACGTACTGCGTGCTCGTGCCCTTCCTCTGGTGGGCGTTTGAGAAAAAGCGGCCGGACCGCTACAACCTACTCGCCGCTCTGGTGTGCATAACCGGCATGGCGCTTGTCTCGCTCTCCGGCGACTTCTCGGTTGGAATAGGCGAGGGGCTCACGATGTGCTGCGGGCTCTTCTACGCGCTGCATATCATCTTCACGAGCAAGGGCGTGGAGAAATACAGTGTCGGCGTGCTGACCACGCTGCAATTCGCGACCGCCGCCGTGCTCTGCTGGATAACCGCGCCCATATCCGCGCCGTTTCCCGAGTCCGTGCCCTCAAGCGCGTGGCTCTCGATAGCGTACATGTGCGTTTTCTGCACCTTCATCTGCTATTACTTGCAGACAATAGGCCAGAAATACACCTCGCCGCAGACAAGCTCAATTCTGCTCACGCTTGAGAGCGTGTTCGGCACCGTTATCTCCGTTATCTTCTACCACGAGCAGCTCACGGTGCGCGAGATAGCGGGCTTTGTGCTGATATTTATCGCGGTCGTAATAAGCGAGACCAAGCTGGAGTTCCTGCACCTCACTCGGCAGGCACAGCGGCAGTGAGCCGCATACGCAAATAAGAACCGCAGGGCCGAATGCACCGCCCCAGGTTGTGCGGACAGCACAAAAAAGGCCTCTGGTAGGAAATATGAAGTTTTAGGCGGAGAGGCGTCGCGCGAGCGGCGCCTCTCCAGTCTTTAGCTGGATGCGCTCGTGGTTGTAAAAGTGGATGTAGCGGTCAATCATCTCGTTTGCCTCAGAGAATGTGGCCGGCTTGTGCCGGTAAATGCACTCTGCTTTAAGTATGGAGAAAAAATTTTCTGCCATCGCATTGTCATACGGGTTCCCGCGTCTTGACATGGAAGGCGTGATGCCGTATGCTTGAGTCAGGTTAAAGTACGCTTGCGAGGTATACTGAGACCCTTGGTCGCTGTGGAGCTGCAACTCCTCAGCGACCGCTTTCTTCCCTGCTTCACGGCCAGGCGGATGGTGTCAAGGACCAGATTCACCGTCTGCCGAGTCCCGGTCTTGTATGCCAC
>CAYXVA010000235.1:0-3070 GCA_964467975.1 uncultured Oscillospiraceae bacterium
GCGCACAGGTGCTCTACGCCGCGACCGACGGCAGCCAGGAGCTGGGCGAGATTGCGCACGCGGCCATCACCTCGGCGCTGTGCCCCGACAGCCGGCGCGTCGCCGCGCCTATTTCCCGCGATATCTACCTGATGCGCAGCGTCCACTGCCCGGCGATACTCGTGGAGTGCGGGTTTATTTCCAATACTCAGGAGCTCCAAAACCTCCTGAACGAAAGCTATCAGACAAAACTGGCGGCTCTGCTGCTCACGTCGTATTTGCAGTACGAGGCCACAGCGGAAACGATGATGGTATGAAACAAAAAACGATTTTTTATTGTACAGAGTGCGGCAACGAGACCGCCCGGTGGTCAGGCCAGTGCCCGGCCTGCGGGGCGTGGAACACGCTAACCGAGGCGCCGACGCGCCCAAAAAGCGAAAATAAGGCCACAGCCGCCGCACACCGTGCTAGACAGTCCCCCGAAAAGCTCTCCGACCTCGACGCCGAGGAGGAGATACGCTTTTCCACGGGAGTTGGCGAGCTCGACCGCGTCCTCGGCGGCGGAGCTGTGCGCGGCAGCATAGTGCTAGTCGGCGGCGCACCCGGCGTGGGCAAGTCCACGCTGCTTCTGCAGCTGTGCGGGCTTATAGGCCAGAGCGAGCGCGTACTTTACGTCACCGGTGAGGAAAGCCGCCGCCAGCTCAAGATGCGCGCACAGCGCCTTGGCGTCTCCGACGGGGAAATTTACGTGCTCGCGGAGACTCAGGTCAGCGAAATCCTCGCCGTGGCTGAGGACTTGAAGCCTACAGTCGTTATAATCGACTCCATACAGACCATGTTTGACGCCGAAGTCAGCGCAACTCCCGGCAGCGTGAGTCAGGTTCGAGAGAGCACAATGGCGATAATGCGCCGCGCGAAATCCGACGGCTTTACAGCCTTCGTCGTCGGCCACATAAACAAAGAGGGCAATATCGCCGGGCCGAAAGTGCTCGAGCACATGGTTGACTGCGTGCTGTACTTTGAGGGCGAGCAGAGCATGAGCTACCGGATACTGCGTGCGGCGAAAAACCGTTTTGGCTCCACGAACGAGATCGGCGTGTTCGAGATGGCCGACAATGGCCTGCGCGAGGTGCCGAACCCGTCCGAAACGCTGCTCTCCGGCAGACCGGTCAACACTCCCGGCACCTGCGTGACTTGTGTTATGGAGGGAACGCGCCCCATCTTGGCGGAAATCCAGGCTCTGGTCGCGCAATCCGGCTACGGCTCGGCAAGGCGCAACTCCAACGGCATAGACTATAACCGCGCCATGCTGCTTCTCGCCGTGCTCGAAAAGCGCGGCGGCATGAGCGTTTCGGGCTGTGACGCGTACATAAATGTCATAGGCGGGCTACAGCTTGACGAGACAGCCGCCGACCTGGCCACACTGCTTGCCGTCGCCAGCAGTTACCGCGACGTGCCGATCAGTTCCGACGTCGCCGCGGTGGGCGAAGTCGGCCTGTCCGGCGAGGTGCGGTCGGTACAGCAGCTGAACCTGCGTCTGAGCGAAATCGCGCGCCTGGGCTTTTCCAAGTGCATAATACCGGCCCATATCAAGGGCGACATTTCGAAGCCGGAAGGGTTGGAGCTCATCCGCGTCAAAAACATCCGTGAGGCCATAAAGGCGGTATTATAATGACAAAATTCGTAAAAACGCCCCATCTTCCCAAAGGGAAGGTGGGGCTGGCCGCGGTAGGGGAGAGGTACCGCGCGAAGCTCGGCGAGGCGCTTGCCGCGCTGGGCGTACAAACGCTTTGGCTGCCCGACGCGCCGGGCGCCGACCGGCGTCTGGCCGGACACGCCGACTTGAGCATGATGCACCTCGGCGGGGCACGGGTAGTGTCCGCGTGCGGGGGAGAAGCGGACGCTTCTCTGAAAGCCCTGGGCTTCGACCTAATATCCGCGCCCGGCCCGGGCGGTGCGTACCCGCTCGACTGTGCGCTCAACGCCTGCATTGTCGGAACTCGGCTCTTTCACCGGCTGGACATAACTGCGAGACAGGTAACTGATAACCTCAACAGCGTAGAGCCAGTCAACATAGCTCAGGGCTACGCCAAGTGCTGCACATGCGTTGTCGATGAGAACTCGATCGTCACTTCAGATAAGGGCATTGCACGGGCGGCCTCGGCGCACGGGCTTGACGTGTTGGAGATTACGCCGGGTTTCGTTGAGCTTGAGGGCTTTGATTACGGGTTCATAGGCGGCTCGGCATTTAAGCTGTCGGAGAGTGAGCTCGCCTTTACGGGACGGCTTGACGGGCACCCGGATTACAATCGGATAACTGCGTTTTTACGCAAAAAGGGAATCAGCCCTGTGTTTTTGACTGATTCCCCAGCGTTCGATGTTGGTTCTGTGCTGCCGCTCACAGAGAGTTAGCCGGAAGGGAGAGCTTTCCCATGATTACAGCGTGCTTCGCTCCGGTGACTGACGGCAAAGTGTTTGTCAAGCCGGCCATGTACCTGTCGCCGAGCAGGGCAAAGGCCACGGCCTCCTTGGCGTCGCTGCTAAGGCCCAGTTCCTCCTGCGTGCGCACTCGCACGCCGTGCCTTTCAAAGCGCGTGGCAAGGCGCGACATGAGCGTAGCGTTGTAGCTCCCGCCGCCGCCTACTATCAGCTCATCGGCCCGGCAATGCGGAAGGACATAGCGCTCGTACGCGTCGGCAATCGACCACGCAGTGAGCTCGGTTGCTGTCGCCGCCAGGTCGTCAAAGCTCAGGCCGTGCGCTCTCGCATAATCGAAAAGCCTCGACGTGTACTGCGTGCCGAAGTGTTCGCGCCCCGTCGTCTTGGGCAGGGGAGCGGAGTAGTACGTGTCGAGCTGCAGCTGAGCGAGCAGCGTCTCGCAGACTAGGCCCCGAGCTGCTGCGGCGCCGCCGCGGTCATAGCTCTCCGCGCCGCCCGTGGCCTCGGAGATTACGGCGTCTATTATCATATTTCCCGGCCCGGTGTCGAAAGCGCACACCTCTTCCGGCCGCGCGCCGGCAGGGAGGACCGTCATGTTCCCTATCCCGCCGATGTTTTGCAGCAGTATCGTTTCGCTTTCCCGGCGGTAGAG